>JAGFJJ010000010.1 GCA_024102815.1 Phycisphaerae bacterium | reverse complement strand
CATCCGTAACCGACAATCGAAATCAGCACGGGGGAAAGGGGGCGGTGTGTCCCCGGCCCGCTCGCACGCCCGACCACAACGAATCAGCCCGTCTCATTCGACAACTCATGAAATATGGCGGCTAGCGCAAGATCCTTCCCAACAGCCGTTGGATGTCGCCGCGGTGGATGATGAGAAGCGCGATGCTGGATGTGAATACGACGATTGCCAGTGCGAACAGCAGGCCGCCGTCGTCCTTCACGACGATTCCCAGCTTGGTCAGGTGGCTTCCGATGGCCCCGATCATGATCGCCAGCGACAGCGCCGCGCCGAATACGGTTGTTCCCGGCACCAGCAGAAGCACGCAGGCAATCAGCTCGGCCGATCCCGCCAGAATCCTTCCCCAAGGCTCCACACCGAGCGTCTGAAAGATGTACACGGATTCTTCCGCCGCTGCGAATTTGAAGAAGAGCGTTTGCGCGAGGATTACGCAGGCGCCAATCCTCAGCACCCAACTCACGATGCGAAGGTTCTTGGACAGGGGGCGACGCGCCTCGACAACTCGGTTGACCTCCGCCACGTGCGGATGGGTCGTAGTTTGGTCAATCATCGCATGTAACTCCGCAGGATTCCTGAAGTTCACCCATCCACCGTCGAATTGGCCCCGGCGGATTCGGTCCGTTCCAATCACGGGTTGGATGCCGTCCGCTGTCGGTTGGATTCGGGTCAGCCGGAAATTCAGGAAGGCGAGTGGGCTTTGGGCGAATGCGCCCGAGAGATGCGACCAAGGTCGTTCAGGAGCGTCTCCAGGCAGAGTTGCGTATTCACGTTCAAATCGATCTGCCGCTCGGCCTCCGCAATTCGCTTGACGGCGGAGGCAGCATCCGTGGCGCGCATAGCGCCGGCCACGACCTTCAGCCTGCCGAGATGCTCGCGGTTGACCGGCTCGATCTCGTTCGCCGCCGCGATCCGCAGGACATCCGCATACCACGCCGCCGCCAGCTTGAGCAACCCGCGCAGGCCGCGCCGCGTCGCTTCCGTATCGCTGATTTCACTGTCACGCTGTCGCTCGCGATCGGCCAGCTCGCCGGCCAGCTCTTCCCACGGCTTCGTTGCGTAGTATGGGGGGATGCCCTTGCTCGGCGCGAGCAGATCCACCATCCGCCCGTTGACCCCCGCAAGATCATCGTCCACGCCTTGCACCGCTTCGCCGATGCTCCCCCCGGCCATCTCCGCATACCAATTCAACTGCTCGCCCGAGAGATCGCTCCGATGCGCCGCGAGTTTTTCGCGCACGAACGCCGTCGGCAGCGGGTCGAACCGCACCGCCTGCGAACGCGACTGCGTCGTCGGCAGCAGCACACTCGGCGACGGCACGAGCAGTACGATCAGCGTTGCTCCCGGCGGCTCCTCCAGCGTCTTGAGCAACGCGTTCTGCGCCGCGATCGTCATCCGCTCGGCCTCGCGAATGACGAACACCTTGTATCGCCCGCGTTGCGGGGTGAGCCCCACGCGATCGATCACGAAGTGCCGCAGCACGTCCACGCTGATGTCGATCGCCTTCCGTTTCCGCACCGTAGAGTCCGGGTGCTCGCGGTTGAGCTGCCGATAGATCAGGTGCATATCGGGATGCGCGTCCGACGCCACCGCCCGGCAGTCCTCGCATGCGCCGCACCCCTCGAGCAGCAGGTCGACCCCGAAGCTCTCTCGCTCCGCTTCCTTAATCTTCCGCTCGATGGGCCGCTCGCACAGCAGCATCGCCCCCAGCCCCCGCGCGAACATCTCTCGCCCCACGCCCTCCGGCCCGTGGAAGATGCACGCGTGCGGCAGCCGCCCGGCACGCAGCGCCCGCTGAATCTGCCGGTGGGCGTGAGCCTGGTGCTTCACCTCAGCCAAGGACACCGCGAATCGCCTCCACCACCCGCTCGTGAACCCGCTGCTTGCGAATCTCGTCGCTCTCGCCGTGACTTCGCCCGTCCACAACGACTACCGGCCGGGGGTAGTACGACCCCACCTCCAGGAACATCTGCCGCACCTTCCGGTGATACTCCAGCGACCGCGCCTCCATCGCGTCCGGCTTGGCTCCCGGGATCAGCAGCGACTGCCCCGCGTCCTTCTGTCGGTTCTTCCCCGCGTGCTCCTTCTTCCGCCCGATCCGCTCAAACCCCTGCTCCACGTCCACGTCGAGCACCACCGTCACGTCCGGCCAGCAGTCGTCGATCGCGAACCGCGCCAGCTCCACCACCCGCCGTGGGTCGTACCCGGCCGCCCCCTGGTACGCACAGGTCGAGGTCACGAACCGGTCGCACAGCACCGCGTGCCCCGCCTCCAGCGCCGGCCGGATTACCTCCGCCACGAGCTGCGCCCGCGACGCCATGAACAGCAGCGCCTCGCAGTTGACGTTCATCGTGCTCAGGTCGAAGTCCAGCAGCACGGAGCGGATGCGGTCCCCGATGGCCGTCCCCCCGGGATCGCGGCAGCACGTCATGGGCACGTCCAGCCCGCGCAGCCCCTCAGCCAGCAGCTCCCGTTGCGTGGACTTCCCGCTCCCGTCCGGCCCGTCCAGGACCACAAACTTCCCGCGTAGATTTGAAAGAGACGAAGCATCCATGCACGAATTGTACGTCCCGATCGACGCGTGCCTATAGGATGTGAATTGCCGACTTCCTCCCCTTCGTGGCTCCGTGGCTCCGTGGCTCCGTGGCTCCGTGGCTCCGTCACTTCGTAGCTTCTTCGGTCAGTTCCATCACGGCGTGAGCGTCGCCATCAGCGGCGGCGCCGGACAGAGCGCCGGTGACGGCGGCGTCGGTGCATGAATCGTCGTCGGTGTCTCGGGATAAGCGTACGGATAGAACTCCTTTCCCGAGCCCACACTGAACGCATTCACCACGCGGAGCACGTCCGGGCCGATCGTCACGCGGTCGGTTGGCTCCGGGTTCACGTCCGTCCAGGTAAAGTGCGGTGCGGTCGAGGCCGACGACGCACCCTGCAGCGTCGCCGAAATGTCGAATCCGCTTACCGCGCGATTCGGCGGCGTCCACGAATTCGCCGGCGTGGGCGGTATAGTCATCCCATCACCACCGGCCGAAAATCCGCCCACCACATCCGCCCAGAAACGGGCGTTCGCCGCCGTGGGACGAGCCGCCGTATACACGGTCAGCGGCGCGGAGAAGTCGACCCCGTCCGCCGTCGCGCGAACTTCGTACGCCCGCCCGGTCGCCGAATCCGCATCTCCCGGAGCGATCATGCATCCACCCACATGAACAACGGGCAACGCTGTCCAATCGAACAGAACCGGCGAGGGGTCGGAAACCACAAAGGTCAGCCCCTGTCCGCCAACCGAAGGCGGCGTCGTTCGCGGCGTGCTGATGTAATAGGCCGACCCACTCTCCACGTCGGTTACCTGATACGCGAAGCACCTTGGCCCCACATCCGGTTGGAAGCTGATATAACGCTGCTTCGCCGCCCCATGCGGATAGGTTGTCATTTCCAGGGGTGGGCTTAAGGGGGCCGGATCCAAACAGGCCCACCGGCCCAAGGAGAGGGAAACATCGTCACCGGCAATGGCGAAATTCCCACCCACATGCAGTACCGGGCCGCTGCCGTCGTCAAAGCCCGAAAGGGCAAGGACGACGCTGGTTGGAAATGGTGCCCCAACAGATACGCCCGCTCCCAAAGGAGACCAAGTCGAGCCGTCCCATCGGGCGATGTTGTTGGCGCTGATGCCTCCGGCAGTGATGAATTCGCCTCCCGCGTAAAGTGCCGGGCCACATCCGTCGTCGAATACGGTGAGGGTGTAGACGGCGTTGTTCATACCTGTGCCCACGGGCGACCAGGTTGAGCCGTCCCACTTGGAGATGTGCAGGGCGACGACACCGCCCGCATTGGCGAAAGACCCACCCGCGTACAACGCCGGTCCGTCCCCGTCGTCAAAGACCGCGAGGGCAATGACCCAGGTTCCGTTCACCCCCCCGCCGGACATACCCGTTCCCAAGGCTGACCAAGTCGCGCCATCCCATTTGGCAACGCCGGGGGTCGCGAACCCTCCCGCTGCGTACAGCCCCGGCCCGCTCCCGTCGTCGAAAACAGCGAGCGCCGCCACCCCCGAGTTCAGCTCGGTTCCCAAGGCCGACCAGGCTGAGCCATCCCATTTGGCAACGTAGTTGGCGCTTACCCCGCCGGCGCTTGTGAATCCGCCCCCGGCGTACAAAGCCGGGCCGCTTCCGTCGTCGAAAACCGTGAGCGTGCTGACCGAGCCGTTCATCCCCGTCCCCAGGGAAGACCAACTCGAACCGTTCCATTTAGCAATTCGGTTGGCGCTGATTCCGCCGGCGCTGGTGAATTGGCCCCCCACGAACAGCGCCGGACCGCTGCCGTCGTCGAACACGGCAAATGCCGAGGCCGAGCCGTCCAGACCCGTCCCCAAAGCAGACCAGCTCGATCCGTTCCTCTTGGCGATTCCACGGGTGTTGACGTCTCCGGCAATGGTAAAAGTTCCTCCCGCATACAATGCCTGTCCACCGCCGTCGTCGAAAGCAATAACATCCAAAATATAGCTATTTAGGCCAGTGCCGAGGCCGAACCAAGACGAGCCGTTCCACTTGGCGATGCCCCTGCTGCTCACGCCGCCGGCCGAGTCGAACCGCCCGCCCACATATAACGCTGGGCCGCTCCCGTCGTCGAAGGCCCCGAGTGCATGGACGGGAGCGCTTACGCTCCCCGGTATTCCCGCCCCCAGAGGAGACCAGGTCGAGCCATCCCATTTGGCGATGTTGTCGGCGCTGACCCCTCCGGCCGTGATAAATAGGCCCGCCGCGACGAGCGCCGGGCCGCTTCCGTCGTCGAATACACCAAGAGCGTGAACTTCCGGACGATCCGGCGATATGTACCTCATCCCCGTTCCCAGCGCCGCCCAGGTCGAACCGTCCCACTTGGCGATGCTCCAAGCGCCCACCAGTCCGACATTGTAGAAGGAACCGCCCACATACAGGGCTGCACCGCTCCCGTCGTCAAAGACGGTGAGGGCGTAGACACCGCCATCCGTCGCCGGTCCCACGGCCGACCAGGTCGAGCCGTCCCACTTGGCGATGCCCCTGCTGCTCACGCCGCCGGCGGTCGAGAACGAACCCCCCGCGTAAAGCGCCGGCCCACTTCCATCGTCGAAAACGGCGAGGCTCCAGACCGTGCCATTCATCCCCGTTCCCAATGGCGACCAGGTCGAACCGTCCCACTTGGCGATGCCATATGCCCCGCCAAATTGGAACCACCCTCCTGCGTAGAGTGCCGGGCCGCTCCCGTCGTCAAAAACGGTGAGTGAGTAGATCGAACCGTTCGTCCCCGTTCCCAGGGGTAACCAGTTCGAGCCGTCCCACTTGGCGATGTACTTGGCACTTACCCCCCCCTGCAGTGGTGAACTCACCCCCCGCGTAAAGCGCCGGGCCGCTGCCGTCGTCGAAGACAGTGAACGCGCGGACAGCGTCGTTCATGCCCGTTCCCAGGGGGGACCAGTTGGAGCCGTCCCATGCCGCGATGTTGTTGGCCACGGTTTTGCCGACAACACTGAATTCCCCACCAAGTACGAGCAACTCCGGCTGCCCGCCGGGGCCATCCGGATCCCACAGAGTCCAGGCCTCGGCAACCGCGATGGTGGGGTAGAGACCCGGCGCGCCGTCTCCCGGCAGCCACTGACACTGCCCGTAAACAGGTGCCGCAATTATCGCCACGAAGCCGAGGAGTACGGACACGGAGTTCAAGTGCGATTTCCCCCGGCTCGACCCGCAGTGATTTCCGTTTACGGAATTAAACATCGCCCGAGCAGGATGTGGCGCCATGGTGGGTCCTCCTATGGTGTTGCATCCAACGGGCGGCAAATGTCCACCCGCGGCGGCGCTCAGACAATCGCAGGCATGAAGTCGCATTTTACCACCCGCGGCGTGGTAAAACAATGAAAAACGTGCCACATCGATGTTTCAGACTTTCTTAAGATAAGGCATTAAACGTCCATTCGACTCCTGAAATCACTGAAGGTGATAAGTGTCGATGGGCGCCGAATTGGTTGCCCACGCTTCGTGGAAATGCCCTCCTGGGCCGCGTGTTCTTAGCCCGATCCCGCTTTGCCGATCCGCGTCATTGCCTTCTGCCAACAGCATCCCGCGCATTTTCCCGGCCGCGCGCCCAGTCCGTAACCACTGTCCTCATAGGGCCTTACGTGCGACCATTCCACGCGCGCTCACTTTAAACGCCAATCCGACTGAGCGCCCATGCGCGTTATTACTTATAGAGGGTCACGCGCCGGTGCCCGTGCCGCACCGCGTTAGTGCCGATAAGGAGAAACCCGAATGCCCCGATCTTCTTCCAATTGCCTATTGCCTATCTTCCCATGCGTGGCTTCGTCGCTTCGTGGCTACTCCGGCCCATTGATTTGCACCACGGTAGGAAGAAATGGTGCCTGCGTGCAATTCTCAGTTGGTCGTTCAACTAAGAAACCGCTTCGGAATTACGACGCCGGCGGCTTTCTTCGAACACCTCGCCGGCGTTGTAGCTGGAGCGCACGAAGGGCCCCGCCGCCACGCTGATGAAGCCCAGTTCGCGAGCGAATGCGGCGAGTTCTTCAAACTCCTCCGGCCGGTAGTAGCGGGCCACGGGTGCGTGGCCGTCGAGGGTGGGTTGGAGGTATTGCCCGATGGTGAGCACATCGCAGTCGACGTCGCGCAGATCGCGGAAGGTCTGGTGAAGTTCGTCAACCGTTTCACCCAGGCCGACCATAAGGCCGCTCTTGGTGAGAATGTGCGGAGCAATCTCCTTGACGATACGGAGCACATCAATCGATCGGCGGTATTTCCCCTGCGGACGAAAAGCGGGCGTCAGCCGCTCGACCATTTCGATGTTGTGGTTGTACAGCTCCGGCCCGGCGTCGCAGAGCGTCTGGATGCAGTCGCGCCGCGCGTGCATGTCAGCCGGCAGGACTTCGACGGTCGTGGATGGACATCGCTCATGAATCGCCCGAACGCACGCGGCGTAATGCCCCGCGCCTTCGTCTTTCAAATCGTCGCGTGCCACGGCCGTGAGCACGACGTGTCGCAGGCTGAGCTGGGCGACGGCTTCGCCGAGTCGATCGGGTTCGTCGGCGGCGGGGGGCTCGGGGCGAGCGGTATCGACCGCGCAATAATGACATCGCCGCGTACACTTGTCGCCGAGGATCATGAACGTCGCGTGTCGCTTGGACCAGCATTCGGAGAGGTTGGGACAGCGGGCTTCCTGGCAAACCGTGGCCACGCCGCTCTCGGCGACGACGCCGCGGGTGTGTCCGAAGTCCCCGGAGGGCACGGGCCGCTTGAGCCAGGAGGGGAGTCGCCGCTTCGGAGGGGAAGGATCTGATGAAAGAACGTTCAGTTCCACCATGGGATTCTCGATTGTCAGAGGCTGCGCCGACGCAGTTCGGGCTTCGTATGACTGCGTCGTTTTCGATCTTTACGGCCTGCGAAATGACCCGTGCGGGAGTCATTTTCGGCGGCCGGGCGTTTCGAGGATTGTATAAGAAAACGGTACGGCTCGGCCAGTTGCGGTTTGACCGAATCCGTCGGTTACCGTAGGATGACAGGTGTGTCGACGCCGGCCGTTCGGCAGGGAAGCCCGGAGCGTCACGTCTCATGTCTATCCGCTTTTCGAACATCCTCTTTCCGACGGACTTTTCGGACGTGTCCATGCAGGCCGCGCCCTACGCGGTGGAACTGGCCCGCACCTTCGATGCCCAGCTTCACGCCCTGTATATCCTGGATGAGGCCTACCAGTATTGGAGCGGCATGGGGCCGGAAAGCATCCCGGTCGGTCCTCCGCCGGAAGAGTTGCTGGAGCTGGCCAGGGAACGCATGCTGGATTTCAAGGCGAAGTTCCTGTCGGACGTGAAGCGCGAAGCGCTGGTGCATATCGGAGTGGGGCGCCCGTTTGCGGAGATCATTGCCTTCGCGCGGGAGCACGAGATCGACCTGATCGTGATGGCCACGCACGGCCGCGGGGCATTTGCCCATGCACTTCTGGGGAGCACGACGGAAAAGGTGGTGCGCAAGGCCGAGTGCCCCGTGCTGACCGTCCGCGGGAAAGACGAGTCCGCGGATTAACGCGGCACTTGTCATATGCAGTTCGACGACGAGATTCGAGGACATCGTGTCGCAGTTTTCTGATCACGTTGAAGTCATCGACGTCGAAGCCTACGTGCGCCAGCACACGGGGGCGTGCGCGCTGACCGCAGCCCTGATGATCTTCTTCGGCTTTTTCGTATTCGGTGGTGCCGCGGGGAACGAGACATTTGTCGCGGGATCGAAGATCTTCGTATTCAGTCTCCGGATAGGCGGGCTGCTCCTGCTCAGCGCGGCGGTGGGCTGCTGTTTCGGGACGGCCTATGCCCTTCTTGCAGAGGGACTGACCTCGACCCTGGTGGGATTGGGGATCGTCCTCGGCGGGGCGATCATGCTGGTTGGCGCTGGGCTGTCGCTGGGGCCGATCGTCTATCTCATTCTGGGCCTGATGCTGGCGGTGTCGGGGCTTCGAACCATTCTCGATTTTTCGACGCTACCGGCGGAAGACGTCGAGGCGGAAGAGGTGCAAGACCAGGCCGAGCAACTGCGGGAAATCGGCGAGCTCCGCAAGACCGACGGGGCCGTGGAGATCGATGTGTCCGACCAGGCTAGCCCGGATGACTCGCAGGCGGCCGACCCGATTGTTTTCGAGAAACCGGAATCCAGTCGCTCGCGACGACCTTCAAGACGCCATCTCGGCGCCCGTACGGATGACGAAGAAGTCATCCGGCTGGACGACCTCCGTCCGCGCAAGACCCCCCCAAAATCGCGTTGATGCTCTTACTGGCATACCCTATTTGTATATCAGGCGGCCAGATGTCAGAAGCCACTCAACCTCCCTTATACAGCGGACAAGGACCAGACGTCTGCCACCGGGCAGGTCAATATGAACTGCCAAACAGGTGTTTTGGGTGCCCTTGAATGTCGGCAATGCCTGTAGATGATTCGGCCTCGGATCTCGCAAGTCCCGTTGGGGACGCGCGGTACGCGGCGCATTTGCTCTATGGGGAAATCGGCGAATCCGGACAACGGCGCCTCGTTGCTTCCTCGGTGCTGCTGGTCGGTTGCGGAGCGCTGGGATGCACACTGGCCGGGACGCTCGTCCGGGCCGGCGTCGGACGAGTGCGAATATGTGATCGCGATTTCATCGAGCTCTCCAATCTTCAGCGGCAATTCCTGTTCGATGAGCAGGACATCTCCGAGGGTTTGCCCAAGGCCGAAGCCGCGGCTCGCAAGTTACGGCGCGTCAATTCCAGCGTGACGATCGAAGGCGTAGTGACCGACGTCGTCCCCGGCAACATCGAGCGCCTGGCCGAGGGAGCCGATTTGATCCTGGACGGCACCGACAATTTCGAAACGCGCTACCTGCTGAATGACCTCGCCTTCAAGAGCGGGGTGCCGTGGGTTTACGGCGGGGCGATCGGGGCATCGGGGCTGGTCATGGCCTTTCTGCCGGATGAGACGCCTTGTCTGCGCTGCGTGTTCGAGGAAGCGCCCGCGGCGGAACTGACGCCCACGTGCGACACGGTGGGGGTCCTTGCTCCGGCCGTGCAGATCGTTGCTTCATTGCAGGCGATGGAAGCCATGAAGATCCTGGCCGGCCGGCGCGATGCGCTGCACCGCAGGCTGATCAAGATCGATGCGTGGTCTGGGCGATTCACTTCCATCAATATGTTGAGCGCCCGCCGCCCGGATTGTCCGTGCTGCGGACGGAGAGCATTCGAGTACCTGCAAGGACGGCGCTCGCCGTTCACGACGACGCTCTGCGGGCGAAATGCCGTGCAGATTCATCCGCCGACGGAACTCGGCCACGGTGCGACGACCGCGAGCGCGCCGACGGAGCGCGAGTTCGACCTGGAGCGAATCGCGGCGAAACTGAGACCCGTGGCGGAGCGTTCGTTGCGGGTCAATCGTTACATGCTGCGCGCGACCGTCGAGGAATGTGAGTTGACGCTGTTTCCGGACGGCCGGGCGATTATCAAGGGTACCGACAGTCCCGAACGGGCGAGATCGTTGTATGCCCGTTACATCGGCGCCTAGGCCGGATTATGCGCCGGGGCACCGGTGCCATGGCGCGTCGTGGCTGTCGCACGTCGCGCTTGACAGTAGGGTCGACTTCTCGGAAAAAGAAATGCCGGATCGGACGCGGCGCGAAGCGCTCCCGCCGGTCCGAGCCCTTCCGCTGCGGAGACCGTCCATGCCGACCGCCCAGACCATTCTTGACCGCAAGGGAACCGACGTCGCGACCGTAGATCGAGACAGCACCGTTCTCGACGCCGCCAAGCTGATGAATCAGCGCCGCATCGGCGCCGTCGTGGTGACCGCCGGCGATCGGGTCGTCGGTATTTTCACCGAGCGGGATGTACTGACGCGGGTCGTGGCCGCCGGCAAGGATGCTTCGAGTGTGAAGGTGGGCGATTTGATGTCCACGCCCATGTTCTGCTGTCGCAGGGACACGGCGCTGAGTGAATGCCGCGGCATCATGACGGCCAAGCATATTCGCCATTTGCCGGTGGTGGAGGAAGGCCGACTTCACGGTTTGATCTCGTCGGGTGACATCCTGGCGACGGAGGCGGCCGAAAAGCAGACCACGATCGAGTATCTGCACGAGTATCTTCACGGATGGAGCTGAGGCCGGTCTGGTTGCGAAATCGGCCCAAGAAGACCAAGCAGGGAGGTGGAGCGTCGTGCTGATTGGTGTGATCGCAGATACGCATGATCGACTGCCGACGATGGATGCCGCGATGGAGGTCTTTCGCCGGGCGGGCGTGGACGCGGTCATCCATGCGGGCGACATCGTTGCTCCCTTCGCGGCCGATCGGCTGGTCCGATTCGCGGGTCCGACCCATGTCGTCTACGGCAACAACGACGGCGAGCGCGACGGATTGAAGAAGAAACTGCCGAAGATTCAGGATGGTCCGCTCAAGCTGGAACTGGGCGGGCGGAAAATCCTGGTTCATCATTTCATCGACTGGTGCAGCGAACAGGATGTCGCCGCGGCGGAAATCGTTATCACGGGGCACACGCACGAAGTGGTCAATCGCGAACAGGATGGGCGGCTCATGCTCAATCCCGGGGAGTGCTGTGGATGGGTGCATGGGCGGTGCACCGTGGCAATCCTCAACACCGAGGGACCGAGCGCGGAGATTATCGAACTCCCCGGTTAGGGAATGGTGCATACGAAATGACGGCAAGAGTCGCGCAGTTGTCAACAGTGATATTGATTGCGGTGGGTGCGGTTGCCACGGCCGGCTGCGTCCGTCGTACGCTCAAGATTACCACGTCTCCGCCCGGAGCGCTGGTGGTTCTGAACGATCAGGAGATCGGCCGCTCTCCGACCGAAGTCGATTTTACATGGTACGGCGATTACGACGTCGTCCTCCGCAAGGAGGGCTACGAGACACTGAAGACAAGCTGGAAAGTTCCTGCGCCGTGGTACCAGACGATCCCCGCCGACTTCTTCGCGGAAGTTCTCTGGCCGGGACGGATTCACGATGTTCACGAGCGGGAATTCGTTCTGGCGCCCGCGACGGCGCCGGATCGAGACGAGCTGACGGAACGCGCGTTCGAGTTTCGTGAAAAGGCGATCGACATCCGCCCGTAAGGGGCCCACGATCACATCTTGCCGCCGATGGTCGGCTTCGTCAGGCTCTCCCGGCTCTTCCAGACCAGCGCGGCCGCGCCGATGACCCCGGCGTCATAGCCGAGCTTGGCGAGGGCGATTTCCGGAACGTCATCGAACAGCCGCCAGCGCTGGTCTTGCAGGTGCTTGCGAACGCCGTTGACAAGAAAGTCGCCGGCGCGGCTGAGCCCGCCGCCAAGCACGACGCGGGCAGGGTTGTAGCCGTGCTGGATGTTGATGACGGCGACGGCGAGATTGAGGCAGGCTTCATCCCACAGGCGGCAGGCGAGGCCGTCGCCGTCCTTCGCGGCGCGTTCGACGTGTTCGGCGGCAATCTCCTGGCCATGATCGAGTCGCTCCCGCAGGGAAGACGCTTCGCCGTCAACGAGGGCCTGCCGGGCGCGGCGTCCCAGCGCCGAGGCGGAAGCGTACTGTTCGAGGCAACCGCGCTGCCCGCAGGGGCAGGGCAGGCCGTTCACCTGGACGATCATGTGGCCCAGCTCGGCGGCGTTCTCAAAGTGGCCGTGCAGGACCCGGCCTTCGATGATCGCACCGACGCCGACGCCGGTTCCAAGCGTGAGCAGAACCATATCCTCGGGATGCCGATCGCGGTGGACCCAGTACTCTCCGAATGCCGCGAGGTTGGCATCGTTGTCGAGGTGAACGTCGCAGCCGAGTGCGTCAGCGATTCGATCGCGAAGGGGGACATCGTTCCAGCCGGGGAGGTTGGCCATTTTCGCGATGCGCCCCTTGCGGGGGCTGAGCGGACCCGGTGAGCCGATACCCACGCCGGCGACCTGGTTCCAGCCGTCCGGGGCGGATTCGACGATCGTTCGGGCCGCGGTGATGAGGTCTTTGATCACCGCTTCGGGACCGCGGGCGGCATCGCTGGGGCGGTCCAAGCGCTGGATGATCGCTCCCTTGTGATCGACGAGGCCGGCCTTGATGTTCGTGCCGCCGAGGTCGAGACCGACGGCCAGTAGCTGCTTCTCGTTCATATCTACTGACTCCGGAACGGCGCGGTGCCAACGGGAAACGGTTGCCGCGGGCTCTGCCGGTGTCAACTCTCGGGCGGAAGCATGACACTGCGCACGCCATTGATCGGAGGTCGTTGGGCGACGAGTGCTTCGCGCGCCTCCGCCGGCAGGGGTGTATCGAGTGCCAAGACCATCAGCGCGTGCCGCCCGCGGCGCGAAAGCGCCATGTTGGCAATGTTGATCCCTGCCTCACCCAGTGTTCGACCGACCAGACCGATCGCGCCCGGCGAATCATCATTGAAGATCATCACGATCGGTCCCGCGGGGACGATCTCCATACGGTATCCGTTGATGGCCAGCACGCGCGGTCGGCCATCGGCATAGACGGTTCCTTCAATCTCATGGCGCTGACCACGCGCTTCCACGAGGATGTGGATCGATTCGGCGCGGCTGGCGGCCACGGAATGTGCGAGGTGATCGACGACGATGCCGCGCCGCCTGGCAATATCCATGGCGTTGACCAGATTCACGCGGACATCGAGATGGGGCGTAAGCACGGCGGCCAGGGTCTGTGCGGCAACGGTGTGGGCGATTTCGTGAAGCGGCTCGGAGTAGAGCGTTACGCGGA
Organism: Phycisphaerae bacterium; assembly: GCA_024102815.1. Lineage (NCBI taxonomy): Bacteria > Pseudomonadati > Planctomycetota > Phycisphaerae > Phycisphaerae bacterium. The sequence continues at coordinate 150,141 of JAGFJJ010000010.1, read as the reverse complement.
TGCGCTCAACGCCCTCCGCGCACCACGGGGAGATAATCGTGCCCATGCGGAAGGCCAGATCGACAAAACCACGGGCTCGGGGCGTGAGCGTGGCGGGAAGGTCGGATACGTTGACGGCCGAGCGAATCTCTCCGCGGAGCAGGTAGGCGAGCAGGGCGTCCACCGCGTCCAGCGAGACGCGCGCCTGGGCCTCCGCGGTCGACGCGGCGAGGTGCGGCGAGAGGACGACGTTGGGGGCATCCAGCAGGGGGCTGTCGCGCGGTGGTTCGTGTTCATACACGTCCACGGCAGCACCGGCGAGGTGGCCGGACTTCAACGCGGCGGCCAGCGCCGTCTCATCGACAAGCGGGCCGCGAGCGCAGTTGACGAGGCGCGACCCGGGCTTCATGGCAGCCAATTCCTCAGGCCCGATCATGTGCTGCGTTTGATTCGTGAGCGTGGCGTGGAGTGTGACGCAATCGGACGCCGCAAGCAGACTGGGAAGATCAGGCATCAGGCCGACCTGGCCGTCGAGCGCCGCATCGAGCTTCACGAACGGGTCGAAGGCGATCACATTCATTTCAAACGCCAACGCACGGTGGGCGACGGCCTGGCCGATGCGCCCCAGACCGACGATGCCCAAGGTGGATCCCGCAAGCTGGTGGCCTTCGAGACTGGATCGTTTCCATTGCCGGCTCAGGACGTGCTGATGCGCTTCGGGTATTCGGCGGTGCAAGGCCAGCATCATGGCGAAGGTGTGCTCCGCGGTGGAGATGGTGTTGGCATCCGGCGTGTTCAGCACGAGCACGCCGGCGGCTGTTGCCGCGGCAACATCGACGTTGTCCACACCGACACCGGCGCGGGCAATGGCCATGAGCTGCCCGGGCCGGGCGAGTGCCTCGCGGTTGATCTGGACGCCCGAACGAATGAGCACGCCGTCGTAGCCGCCGATGACCTCGGCCAGTTCCGCCGGAGACAGACCCTTGCGGACGTCGAAGGTAATCTGCGGGCTGCTCTTGAGCCGTTGAAGTCCGGTCTCGGCGATATTGTCGGCGACGAGTATGTGGGGCATGGCAACTTCAATCAGGCACGGTGGGCTGGGCACCGTACCCGCACTCCTGGGATTCGTTCTGAAAACGGTCCTTCATCCGTCCGGCGATACATGCCCGCCGCAACGGTTGCTCCATTACGCGAAGAGAATACCGGCGTAGCCCACCGAGTCCTCCGCCTGAGACCCGAACTTGGCCAGTGTTATTTCGGCGCTGGTCGTATGGTGCAGCAGTCGGCCGGATTCGGCACCCAACTTCCGACAGGCCGCGATAGTCGCCGCCGTCGCCCCGCTGCTGCAAGCGTTGCGGTGCGCAGCGGCCTCCCCCACGACCTCCCGATCCTGCATGTCGCACACGAGGCTGATGAAGCGCCGGTCGTTCTCATCCTTGGCCCAGGCTCGGGCCTTCAATCCGACACCGCGCGGCGTGAAGCCGTAGGCCGGTCCGTAGTGCGTCAGGTCCGTCGTCCCCACGACCACCGCATCGTAGCGATAGGCCGTCAGAGTCCGCGCGACGGCCTCGCCCACCTCATGAGCGTCGGCAATGGGCGGGACCATGATGGGCAACACCCTGGCTTCGGGGAAGAGGCGCACGACGAGGGGCATCTGCACCTCGATGGAATGTTCATCCTCGTGTGCATACGGGTCGTCGAGAATGAGGTTGGAATGTCCCAGGACGCGCTCCGCAAGACGGGCGTCGACGATTGCAGGCCCCAGCGGCGTCTCCCAGCGCCCGTCACCGAACATGGCCGCTTGACGCCCTCGGCTACGGTGGACACCTCCGAACAGGACGACCACCTGCGGTTGCCGGTTAAACGCAAGCCGGGCGAGGACCGCCGCGGCGAGTGCGCCGCTGTACATCCAGCCCGCGTGGGGAACGAGTCCGCCCACCGGATCCTGATCCGGCGAGGCCGTTTCCGCCGCCGCGACCGCTTGCAGCAGCGCGTCGACGTCGGCGCGACAGCGCTCGGGATCGGCTGGGTAGAATTGCCCGGCTACAACCGGTTCGCGAACCCGCATGTTCAGCGGTCCCCCGTTTTCGGATCGACCTCAATTGAAACGGCACAAGCTGAGCCGCCGTCGGAATACCGACTCCGACTTCCCTCCAGATCGACAGCATCGCGCCCGATGTAGCCGTCGTCAAGAATCGTAGCGCGAACGGCGGATAACGCCAAGACGGTACTGTTCCGAGTGATATCGGCGGGCGGGGCGGGTCGCTTGCGGGGATTGCACGGCGGGGAACGGCGACGGGCGACGTGGTTCACTTGCCCGGTAATTCGCCGATGCTCGCCGCATGAGCGCCGGGGCACGGCGGAGGACGCTTGTACTCAACCTCCAGTTGTTTCGTGGTTTTTTCGCCTTCGACGAGATAGGTGACGGCCTGCCGCTCCTTGTCGGAGATGAATCGGTCCACGACGCGCAGGATAATGGCGGAGCCGTCATCGCCCACGGCACGAAGTGTGTACGTGAAGGTGCGCTCAACGGGGTCCCAGCGGCCGGTGACCAGGGTCGGCCCGTTGCGCGATGCGTTGTCAAACCAAGTGCCCTCAAGTCGCTGGGTTGCTTCGTTCCATGCGAGGAAGCCGATGGCGCGATAGGCTCGCCAGTTGGTGGAGGTGGCATATACGCGGCGAATGGCGCGCTGGTCCAGTTCCCAAAGAACTTCTTCAGTTCCCTTGGCGACCGCGGATTCCTGCCCGTTCTTGTCGAGGTGGCGTTCGGTCACATCCCAGGAGCCGATCATTTCCTGGAAGACGGCCAACTCGGGCACCGGGAGCTTGACTTCGTCATCACCCCATGCGCGATGGCCAAACGACGCACATGCGAACAACATGGCGAAAATGATCGTACTTCGCGGCTGAACGCGCGACCATTCCTGAGACATCAAAAGGGCTCCAAGTCCGTTCCGGACCTTGCGACACGGGCGCAACGCCAAAACCAAGCCGGGGCACTTGCGCGCCGCCGGGCCGCTCTCCAAGCGTCACCACTATCTTATAACGAATTCAACGCCCGACGAGTTCACGGCACCGGCCCACGATTTGATCCAATCCCACGCCGCAGTACTCAAATACTTCCTCGGCCGTGCGCGCGGACTTGGGCATTCGAGCGACCGTCATGCCCACCACGCGGATGTCCCCGCGGGCGGCGGCGGCCTCGGCGATTTCGGCATGAAGTCCGCCGGCGAAATTATCTTCCACGACGAGAATGGTCGAGTCGGATGATTGCACGGCGTCCAGAATGGCATCCGTTTCAAGGGGAAGCGCGTAGGCGTCGAAGACATTGCAGGAAATGCCCCGATCCGCGAGCCGCCCGGCCGCACTGAGCACCGTGTGCAGCATGTATCCCGCGCTGACCAGCGTGATGTCCGCACCTCTTCGAATTTGCTTGAAGCCCGCGGTCGTGAACGTCTCATCGAGCTCGTAGATAAACGGGGCGTTGGGCCGATGCGTGCGCAGGTAGCAGAGGCCGTCGAGATTGGCCATGAGCTCGGTGAGGCGATAGGCACTGACGGCGTCACTGGGCTGGAAAACACGGCACGCGGGTCGTCCGCCCGCGTCCACGTGACACATGCTGCGGAAAAAGGCGACGTCGGTCACCGCCATTTGGGAGGGCCCGTCCGCCGCGAGCGAAACCCCGGTATGCGAGCCCACGATCTTGATGTTTGCCCGGGTAATGGCGGCCATGTCGACCTGATCCAGACCGCGCTCGATGAACTTGCCGAAGCTGCTGGCAAAGGGGATCTTCCCCGCGGCGGCAAGACCGGAGGCGGCCGTGATCATGTTCTGCTCGGCAATCTTGCACTCAAAGAAGCGGTCGGAGTGCTCCTTGGCGAAGAGATTGGCGTAGGTCGAGTTGCTTACATCACCGTCGAGGCTCACGATACGATTGTCGGCCTTGCCAAGTGCCACCATCGCGACACCCCAGGCCACGCGGGTGGCGAGTTCCTTTTTGTCGAGTGCGGCGGCCAGTCCGGCATCGCGAAGGGCCGAGTCGAGGCCCGGCAACGCAATAGGGACACGTGCCGACTCTGCCGCGATCTTCCCTGGCTTTCGCGGCGTCCAGCTCTCCTCGGCCTTGGCGCCGAGCTTTTTTCCGTAAGCCTCCAGTTGTGCGCATGCCGCGCCCAGTTCCGCCGCAGGAACGGGCTTGCCGTGGTAGTTGGAATGGAGCATGAGGTCCACGCCCCAGCCCTTGACGGTGCGGGCGATGATGGCTGTGGGATGGCCCCTCCCGGCTGATTCGGCGGTGGCGCCGTGAATGGCATCCGGGTCGTGCCCGTCGATTGTCGCGACTTTCCACCCGAACGCCTCGAGTTTTTCGGCAACGGTTTCCGCGGATTGCTGGTGAGAAACCGGTCCAGCCTGGCCTTGCCCGTTGCAGCTTACGATCAGGCACACGTTGTAGAGGCGGTGATCGACGATGAAGTCGGCCGCTTCCCAGAACTGTCCCTCGCGCGATTCGCCGTCGCCGGCAATCACGAAGATCCGCTTGTTGCTCTTGTCCAATCGCGCCGCGACCGCCAATCCCGCGGCTGCCGAAAGGCCTTGTCCCAGCGAGCCCGTGGCGGCATCAAAGAACGGGAAGCCCTCAGCCGGGTTGGGGTGGCCGTCGAGCGTGCTGTGCAGTTCGCGCAGCGAAGCAAGATCATCGATTGTCAGCGGGCGGGCCTCTTTGGGGCTTTTGCCGACAACCCCTTCGAGATCGGCATAAGCGGCGTAAGCGGCCGGAACGGCGTGCCCAATCGACAGCACCAGTCGATCCGATCCCGGATTCCATGGATCAGCCGGGTCGTAACGCATTGTGCGGTACATCAGATCGATGACGACGTGAATGATTGCCAGGGCACTCGAGGGGTGCCCGGAGCCGGCGGCCGTGGTCATTCGCAGGATATGTCGGCCGAGCTCAACGGCCTTGGCGTGAGCGGTGGATGTTGCGGACACTTCATGCTCCGGGGCAAGGGTTATTGGGCGAGCAGCGGAGTTCGAATTCGCACGTTCGGCGACGAACACGGCGGAGATTAGCTTGCGCGGCGCGGGGCATCAAGCGCCGGCCTGGGAGGGACAGCGCAAGGGAACAGCCGTTTTGTGAATTCCCGTGCGGCAACCGCTCTATTGGCCGCGAAACTCCGGCTTGCGCTTCCCCAGGAATGCCGTGACGCCTTCACGGTGGTCGTGCGTCTGCCCGGCCGTGGTCTGGAGCATGGCCTCGTAGTCAAGCTGCTCCTCGAGGTCCGAGGTCCATGCGGCGTTGATAGCCCGCTTGGTCAGGCCGATGGCCCTGGTGGGAAGCGCGGCGAGCTTCGCGGCGAGTTCGGCGGTCGCGGTGGCAAGCTGGTCGTCCGGTACGACCTGGTTGACCAGTCCGATTTGCAGGGCCTCGTCGGCCTTGATCTTGCGGCCGGTGAAGGTCATTTCCATGGCCCGCGCGTTGCCGATGAGGCGAGGAAGGAAGAAGGTGCTTCCGCTGTCGGGAACCAGCCCGACGTTAACGAACGATTGAATGAAGCTTGCGGACTCGGCGGCGATGCGAAGGTCGCAAGCGAGCGCCAAACTGCAACCCGCTCCGGCGGCGACGCCGTTGATCGATCCGACCACGGGTTTCTCCATGGTGCGGATTTTCTGGATCAGGGGGTTGTAGTTCTTGCGGATGTGGGCGCCGAGCTCGAGTGGAGCGTCCGAGTCGTAGCGGCCGGCGACATCGGCGAGATCCTGTCCACTGCAGAAAGCCCGGCCCGCCCCCGTAATGACGATGCATCGAACCGCGGCATCTTTCTCCGCCTCTCGAACGGCCTTACCCAGGGCGACGAGCAAGGACTCGTTGCAGGCGTTGAGGACGTCGGGGCGGTTGAGGGTGATGGTGCGGACGGCGACGGCGTCGGCAACCGCGAGGGCATTCGAATCGGGCATGATTTGATCTCCGCTCTCAGAAACTCGAATCGACGGAACTGAGAAGTACTTTGAGCCTACTTACCCTCATAGTTCGCCGGGCGCTTCTCGAGAAAGGCCTTCATGCCTTCCTTCTGGTCGGCTGTGGCGAAGAGCATGTAGAATACGCGGCGCTCGAATTCGATACCCTCGGTGAGGGATAGTTCGTGGGCCTTGTTGACGGCCTCTTTGGCCATGCGCACGGCGATGGGAGCCTTCTTCGCAATCTCCTGAGCGAGCCGCAATGCTTCGGCGAGGTACTGCTCCTTGGCGACGACCTTCGAGACCAGCCCGGCCTCGAACGCTTCCCTCGCGGACATGAATCGGCCGGTGAGGATCATCTCCATCGCCCGGGCTTTGCCAATGGCCCGCGTGAGCCGCTGGGTACCGCCGGCGCCGGGGATGACGCCGATGTTGATCTCCGGCTGGCCGAACTGCGCGGACTCCGATGCCACGATCATGTCGCAAAGCATGGCCAGCTCGCACCCGCCGCCGAGGCAGAAGCCGCTGACCGCAGCGATAACGGGCTTGCGAATCTGCCGGATGCGATTCCAGCGGGCGAGGTTGTTGCGGCGGTACATGTCCAGGAGGGAGGCCTCGGCCATGTCACCGATATCCGCCCCCGCGGCAAAGGCCCGCTCGTCGCCGTGGAGGATGATGACGCGGACGTTGTCGTCCTGGTCGAACGTCTCCAATGCGCGGATGAGTTCGTCCATCAGCTCGATCGACAAAGCATTGAGCCGGTCGGGACGGTGGAGCTGGAGGAGGGCGACGTGGCCTTCGGATTTCTGGACGAGGTTTCCCATTTCTGGTTCCCGTGTGTAATTCAGGCGCCTGCGCCTATTGATTCTTCGGAGGCAAAGGCACGACGCGGATTCGATTTTCTTCAATAGCTGCAAAATGTCCGGACCACGACATCTGCTGCTTCAGGGCGGCAGTCACGACGGCAGCCAACTTGGTTGGACGGGCAGCGCCCACTATTAACATGGAAGCATCCGTTGGGATCGCAGATGACCAGGTCAAGATTGGTGTGCCCGTCCCACTCTTCTCGATAAGCGACAATTGTTTCCAGGAGTTGGATATGGGTCCGGATGACGAGCGATTCATTGTCGTTCAAACCGAGGAAGAAAACGAATAGAAAGCAAGCGAAGAAGGCATCATCGTCGTCCAAGACTGGTACGAAGAATTCCGCGACCGCGAGACCTAACCGGGCCACACACGGGCTCAAAGTCGATAAGAATTTCACGCCAGACAATGATCAAGGGGATGTGGCCTCGTGCGGAATTCAGTGCCCAGCGATACTCCGTGTCGCCAATTCGCTACCGATACTTTCGCCATTGGAGCAGGGCATTCAGGAGAAAACAGGCTCCACCCACCATTCCGAGCACAATGACGAACATCGATTTATGGACGTTGGCCGCGAAGAACATGTCGTGAATACCAACGCTCATCAATAGAATGCCGGCCAATGTGATCCACATCAAGAATTGTCTTCTTTCTCGATTCATGTTACCTCGGTCAAATTTCAGGCGTGCCAACCTACCGGCCCAAGAAATCTTAACCGACATTTCCCATTTGGCAATGTCCGGCCCATAAAATCTGCTGCTTCAGTGCGGCAGCCACGATTGCAGCCAACTTGGCTGGAGCAAGTATTCCTGTGCGAAGCAAGGCGCCGCCAGCATCTGAGTCCAGGGACGAGCGGAAGGCCAATTCGCCGAAGTCCTTATCAAACGTGAAGAGTAGGCGAGACTCGCGCTGGGCAAGTTCGCAGAGGAATGAATCAGATTCCCCTGGGAAGTCCACCCTTGCCCAACGCACTTCGTGGTCCGCGCGTTGAAGCGCTTCGACGACAGCGCTTGGAACGTTTTCGTCTGCAAGAATAGATAGCATCAGCTGGAAGGCGGGTAAATCCGCTCGGATTTGAGACGCTCACTCGCGTACGCAAGGCACGCCTGCACATCTTCAGCCGTCAATCCGGGATAGTTGTTCAGCACTTCCTTCTGAGTCCAACCGTTGGCTAGGAGTTCAACGATGAACTCCACCGCCCGACGCGTGCCCTTGATCACGGGCTTACCCACGAGGATGTCGGGATGGACAATGATCCGATCGCGCCTTTCCATTCGTCACCGTGCCTTCCGGTGGAAAGTCATCGCACCTCCCGCCGTGCCTTATCATAATCCACCGGCCGCTTCTCCACAAAGGCGGAGATGCCTTCCTTCACCTCGCCGGAGAGGTTATGCACGGAAAGCCAGTCGCGGGCGTGGCCGATGGTCATGTGCCAGGACAGCTCCCGCCAGAAGTTGAGCTGCTGCTTGGTGTAGCGGGTGCAGTCGGGCAGCTTGTTGATGAGCTTCTCGCACATGGCGTCGACGGCCGCGTCGAGCTGGGCGCGCGGCACGACCTGGTTGACCAGGCCCCAATCGAGGGCCTTGGCGGCGGGAATCTCCTCGCAGAGGAAGAGGATTTCGCGGGCGCGGCGATCGCCGACGATGAGCGGGAGCCACTGGGTCGCGCCGGCCGCCGCGACGCTACCCCGGGCGGCGCCCACCTGGCGGATGAAGATGTCGCCCGCGGCGATGGCCAGATCGCAAGACATGTTCATCTCGTTTCCGCCGCCGACGACGATGCCGTTGAGCCGGGCGACGGTCGGCTTCCCGATATTGCGGAGCTTCTCATGAACTTCGATGAAGGCGCCCATCCATTTCCAGTAGGCCGCTGGCTTGTCGAGGCACTCGTCGGTCTGCTCCTTGAGGTCCGCCCCGGTGCAGAAGGCCCGGTCGCCGGCGCCGGTGAGCACCATCACGCGAATCTGATCGTCAAAGGACACGTCTTCGAAGGCACGGTAGAGTTCGCGCAGCGTAGGCCAGTCAAGGCAGTTGAGCACATTCGGGCGGTTGATGGTCACCGTGGCGCGATGCCCGGATTTCTCGTAGATGATGTTCTGGAATCCGAACGACTCGGCCGGCTGGGGCTGAGGGAAGTTCATGTTCTACGTCTCCGGAGCGCGGGCCATGGCCCGCGGCAGATCCAATTGGGACGAAGCGGAGTGGGCTGTCGGTCCAACCTGTCCGTGTCCTCCAATCTTGCGGCATTCGCACATACCGTCAATTGTCTGTTCCGGGCGCTGCTTCCGGCGGCGATTTCGCTGCTTCCAGCTTCGCCCGCCACTCGGCAGCCTTGGCGTCGTAGCCCTTGTCCGGTTCGGCGGCGTGCCATTGTTCATATAGTCTGCTGAGGGCTTGGACCGCGCGAATGGTCATTTCGTGTCGTTCTCCCTTGACGCTGACGCGGCGGTAGGCATCCGACAAGGTCTTTTCGCTCTCGGGGAATCGCTTCAGGCCGGCGAGTGCCTCGCCGATGCCGACGAAGAAATTCCCAAGCCAAGGGTCATTCTCGCCAATCCAGACTTTTCGGGCAGCCGGCTCCATCTCCCGCAGTATCTGGAGAGCTTCCTCGTAGCGACCCAGCTGATTCAAGACACCGGCATAGTTGTTGGCCCAGAGGGCCGTGCGCTGATGTTCGTCACCGAGGACGCGGCGGGACGATTCGAATGCTTCCTTGAAGTATTGCAACGCCTCGTCCAATTTGCCCTGGTCACGCAACACGGAGCCGACGTTGTTTACTGACAAAATGGTATGCCAGTGATCATTGCCGAGTACTTGGCGCCGAGCCTCCAGGGTGCGGCGATAGCAATCTTCGGCTTCGACATTCCTTCCGAGCCGGCGGAGGACATATCCCAGGTTGTTCAACGACACAAGCGTTTCGGGATTATCCGGGCCGAGGACCTTGATTCGCAACTCCAGCGCTCTTCGATTCAGGGCTTCGGCCTCCTTGAATCGCCCGCGCTCTTGAAGCAGAAGCGCGAGGCTGTTCATGGCCACGAGGGTGTCCGGATGCTCAGGACCCAGCTCACGTTGTCGATGCTCAAGCGAGCCTTTCTGAAGGGCTTCCGCTTCGTCCAGTTTCCCTTGCCTTTGAAGTACGGAAGCGAGGTTTCCCAGGGCAATCATGGTTCCGACATAATCCTCACCCTTGCTCGCTCGTGCACGTTCCATCGCCTCGCGATAGAGCGATTCCGCCTCTTCGAGTTTTCCTTGTACGGATCGCAAGCGCCCCATGCTGTTGATCGAGAATAAGGTATCTTCGTTTTCATTACCGAGGATCGTACGGCGCAATTCGAGAGCCTTTTCCTGTGGGGTGCTTGCCTGCTCAATCAGTCCCAAGTCGCGCATCGTATCGGCCAGCGTCTGAAGAAGCCTTGCTCGAATCAACGGCTGGTCTGCGAATTGCGTTTCGACGGCTGCAAGCGTGCCCTCAAAGACATGCTGGTCGAGAGTATCGAGGGCCAGGTCCGTGAAGTCGGCGCTGGCAAGTGATTCTTCCAAAAGTTCCATTCGTCGGCTGATTTCCTGCTCGCCGACTTTTGCCCATTCGGCCGCCTCTCGAGCCTTCACCAATACCCCTTTCCGGAGACTTTCACCCATTCTGGGGACATTGATGCCTGCCAGTTGCTGCTCCTGAAATGATGCGACCTCTTCCAATTCGTCTGCGCGCTTTGCCGCTTCAGCGCGCGCTTTCTCGGCCGCGAAATACTGCCGAGCTGTCATGACGACTCCCCCGCTGAGAGCGATGAATACGGCCGCGACCGCCCCGACAAAAACTCTATGCCGGCGAGCGAATTTCCTGAACTGGTAGATGGCGCTGGGCGGCCTCGCGAGGATGGGGTCGTCGGCGAGGTAGCGGCGGATGTCTTCCGCCAGGCCCGCTGCGGAGGGGTAGCGGCGTTCCTTCTCCTTCTCCAACGCCTTGCCGACGATGGTCTCGACGTCGCCGCGGAGGGTGCGATTGAAGGTGCTCAGGCGGGTCAGCTCCTCCTCGCGGATGATTCGCGCCGCCTCGTGAATCATCTTGTTCTTGAGGTCATAGGGCGGCCGGCCGGTGAGAATCTCGAAGGCGATCACGCCCAGTGAATACACATCGCTGCGCGTGTCGAGCTGATTGGGATCGGCCGCGACTTGCTCCGGCGACATGTACTGGATCGTGCCGATGAGCTGCCCGACGTCGGTCTGCATGGTCGTTACCTGCATGTCCGAGTCGGTCGCCCGGGCGACGCCGAAGTCGAGGATCTTCGGCTGGCCGGAAGCATCCACGAGAATATTGCCGGGCTTGAGGTCGCGGTGGATCACGCCCTTCTGGTGGGCGTGGTGGACGGCGTCACAGATGCGGGCGATGAGGTCGAGCCTCTGGCGGGTGCCCAGGTTGCTCCGCCTGACGTATTCTCGTAGGTCCTCACCGCGAACATACTCCATGGCGAAGAAGGGCTGCGTGCCGGACTCCGTCTCGGCGAACCCGGCCTCGTAGATCTGGGCGATGCCGGGATGTTGAAGTCTGCCGAGGACCTGCGATTCCAGCTCGAACCGACGCAACAATGCGGGAGTGGTCAGGCCGTGTCGAATGACCTTGAGCGCGACAGTCCGCTTGGGACTTTGCTGCTCGGCCTCGTAGACCGTGCCCATCCCGCCCGAGGCGATCGCCCGGACGATGCGGTACCGGCCAAAATACTGGGGAATCGGACTTTGCGATCCGGGCTGTCGATCCAGCGGCTGCTTCGACGGATCCGCCGGCACGCCTCCTGGCAACGACCGCGTTTCGTCAGATGGGTTCGGCGGGTCATGCATTGGCTCATCCATCCACCCGGATTCGTGTCACGCTTCGCTGACCTCCCCGAACATCATGTGGACGATGTCGGCCGCGACGCTCATGATGTCCTTGCCCGCGGCCTTGCCTTCCGGGCTCTGGAGTGCCGCCACCATGGCACTCTTGTCGTCGAAGTAGATCTCGGCCATCATGTAATAGCGCGGCTCGCCGGCGGGCGATCCCGTGAAACGGGTGACCTCCAGCTTGCGCAGCCCCGGCCATTTTTTCACCAACGGCAGGTGCACTTCCTCGTAGTGCTTTTCGAACGCGGCGATGTCGGCGGGCTTTTTGTAGAGGGCGATGAACTTCACCATGTCGCTTCAGCTCCTTTCGATGTACCTGCGCAAATGCTCCTTGTGCATGACGACCTGGACTTGCCGTCCCCGGGCGAGCAGGCGGTCGTGGTCGAACGCCTCGATCCGACAGACGATGCGAGGATGGTGTCCGGGAATGACCTCCTCCAGCTCCGCCCGCAGGCGAACCGCTCGGTCCACCGGGCAGGGGGCGACGTGATCCACGCTCAAATGGGACCCGATGGCTTCCTCGTGATCCTCCAGGAAGTCCACCAGCACCTTCCTCGCGGCGACCTCGAAATGATGCGCCACCGACCAGGTGGAGTAACAGCGATGGATGATGACGCCGTCGAAGGCCGGGCACATGTCCTCCGTGACGGTAACGAGTACTTCGCGGGCCACGCCGGGGTTCAAGCCGGGCTTCATCTCCTGCCTCCAATGGATCGTACCGAGTCTCCGCCCAATGCCCGTGGGAGGAATCTACGTCGATCGCTCCATGCCAGCAAATCGAGGGCGCGCCGGGTCTGTGCGTTGCCAGGGACGCGTAGCTGCGGGCGATCGGCTTCCGTTGACAGCGGCATCTGCGGGCGTACGATCTTCTGACCATGAAAACGAGGATTCTCACGGCCGCGATTACGTCATTCTTCCTGATTTCCGGCGGGCTCCGCGCGGCTCCTCAGGCCGACCTCATCAGCCCGAGTTGGCAATTGGATTTCACCTTCGCCGACCCGCAGCGGATCACGGTGACCCTGCCGGGGCAGGACGAGCCCGTCACCTATTGGTACATGCTCTTCAAGGTGACCAACAATACCGGGCAGGATGTGGATTTCTTCCCGTCGTTTGATCTGGTGACGGATACGCTCGACGTGGTCCACGGGGGCGAGAACGTCCCTCCGGGTGTTTACGAAATGATCGCCGCCCGACACCGCAAGGAATATCCGTTCTTCGCCCCGCCGTACGAGATCACTGGCAAACTGCTCCAGGGGGCGGAAAACGCCCGATCCTCGGCCGCTGTGTTTCGAGATTTCGATCCGGAGGCCAATGCCTTCACGATTTACGTGGCAGGGCTTTCCGGCGAGATCGCCCGTGTGAATGCCCCGGCGGTTGCCAGCGCCTCAAAATCGGACATGGCAGACAAGGGTCCGCACGTGTTGCGTAGAACCCTGGCTCTTGCGTATGATCTCCCCGGTGATGTGAGAACGCGGGAGCAGACCCGGGCGGTCCGGCGAACGCGGGATTGGGTTATGCGCTAGATTCGGGTGGCATGGCCAAGCGCGGCGCCGCCATGCGGCGCGCGGGTGGTCGGTTCACAGCTGATCTTGCGAGAGCTAACTAGCCGCCGGATTGCGCGGCGGAATTGGGAAGGTGCGAGTATGGCTCACAAAAAGGGACAGGGTTCGTCGCGGAACGGTCGCGACAGCAACCCCAAGTATCGGGGCATCAAGCGGTTTGCCGGTCAGGCGGTTCAGCCGGGAACGATCATCGTTCGGCAATGCGGCACGCATCATAAGCCGGGTCACAACGTCGGCCTGGGACGTGATTACACCCTGTTTTCGCTGTCCGACGGCGTCGTCCAATTCCGCGGCCGGATGGTGGACGTGGTTCCGACAGCGAACTGAGCGCGCGGTGCGTCGGAATGCGCACGTGCATTTCAATTGAACTCCCCATGAAGGCGGCGAGATGCCGCCTTTTTTGTTGGGAGCGTCTCCGCGTAAACTTCGGTCTCCTGACGGCGCAAAAGCGTTGGAAGGCAAAGCTGCGGTGAACCTGAATGAAGTATAAGACGCTGTTCCGGTTGCTGCTGAAAATCGTGGGCGTAGCTCTCACCGTGACTGGAGCGCAATCGTTACTGACACAGCTAGCCTGGATATGTCAGTTTTGGGGGGGATTTGGCTCGAGCGGCGCATCAGAATCGGCAATGCAATTCCTCTTCATCCTCAGCGGTCCTGTCATTTCGCTGGTTTGCGGACTGTATCTTTTCTTTGACGGCCAGCGTGTTGCCGACCTCGCCATCCCCGGAGACCACCCATACTGCCCTGAGTGCGCTTATGATCTGACCGGTGCGGTTTCGACACGGTGCCCGGAGTGCGGGACGCCGTTTCGCTGGGAGGATGTCATGCCCGGCAAGTGCAAAATGGAATCGGCTGAATCGACACAATCGGACGCCGCGCGAGACGAATCGAATCCGCCGCGATAATCTGTCCCCATGCTCATCGATCGCGCCGAAATCTACGTTTGCGCCGGGAAGGGCGGTGACGGGTGCGTCAGCTTCCGCCGGGAGAAGTACATGCCCAAGGGCGGTCCCGACGGCGGTGACGGCGGCGATGGCGGCAGCGTTTTCGTCTTCGCCGACCCGAGCGTCGAGACGCTATTGGACTTCTCGGGCAAGCACCACTGGCGAGCGAAGAACGGCCGGCCGGGCATGGGCAGCAACTGTACGGGCCCGGACGGTGAGAATCTGACCCTGCACCTGCCTGTCGGCACATTGATCTTCGACCGCGACTCCGGATTGCTCATCAAGGATCTCGCCACAGCAGAGGAGCGCTCGTGTATCGCCCGAGGCGGCATTGGCGGCAAGGGTAACGCCCGCTTCGCCACGCCCACGCACCAGACGCCGCGCGAATTCGAACCGGGCACGCCCGGAGAAGAGCGCTGGCTTCGGCTGGAGCTGAAGCTCATCGCCGACGTGGCGCTGGTCGGTTTGCCCAACGCGGGCAAGAGCACGTTGCTCTCACGGCTATCCCGCGCCAAGCCCAAGATCGCCGACTACCCCTTCACGACGCTTCAGCCGCAGCTTGGGCTCGTCGAGCTCTCCGAGTTTCGCCGTTTCGTGATCGCCGACATACCGGGTCTGATCGAAGGCGCGCACGAAGGAGCCGGCCTGGGCGATGAATTCCTGCGGCACATCGAGCGCACGCGCGTCATTCTGCACGTCGTGGACGTGGGTTCGCCCTATCCGATCATGCCTCCCGAGCAGGCCTATCGCGCCATCCGCAACGAGCTGAACAAATACAGCCCCGTGCTCGCCGAGCGGCAGGAAATGATCGTCGCCAACAAAGTAGACCTGACCGAAGGAGAGGAAAGGGCTAGAATGCTGGCGGAAACGCTGGGTCGTGAAGTGCTGTCGATCAGCGCCGTGACCGGGCGGAATGTGGATATTCTGAAAGAACGGCTCTGGTCGATGATTCGCGAAGTCCGGGAGCGCCCGGCGCCCTTGGCGACATTGCCCTCGCCGCCGCATCGAAAACCCCATGCTCAAGATACCCAAAGTTGATCCCAACGCTCCGGTCGCGGTCATCGACCTGGGAAACTCGCATACGTCCGTGGGAACCTGGACCGACGGCAAGGTCAAATCGCCGCTCTCCGTGACGACAGGCGACTGGGCGGCGTTCGAGCAAGTGCTGCAAGCACATCAGACCGAGGCGCCCAAGGGCGGTCTGACGACCGCGGTGATCTGTTCGGTCGTGCCTCGAATGCTGGACGAACTCAGCGAGCGAGCAGCGAAAATCCTCGGCCGGCCGGCGCTGGTCGTGGGGGAGTCGATTCCCCTGCCCATGGACATTTCGGTCGTCGATCCCAAGGCCATCGGGCGGGATCGTGTCTGCGCCGCGGCCGCGGTATTCGAGAAACTTCAACGCGGTTGCATCGTGGTGGATTTTGGCACGGCCGTGACGATCGATCTCGTCGATGACGACGGCGTTCTTCTCGGCGGAGCCATCCTCCCCGGCGTTCGGCTTCAATTCCAGGCCCTTCACGAGCACACTGGTCAACTGCCGCTTGCCCCCTCCGAATTGCCCGAGCTTCCGTATGGCCGGGATACGATCGAGGCGCTTCAGACGGGCGTGCTTCGCGGGATTGCGGGCGCGGTTCGCAATATTGTCGAAGGCTATGCGACTTCACTCAACCGTTGGCCTCAGGTCGTGGCGACCGGCGGTGATGTGGTGCTGATGATGCCGATCTGCGATTTCCTCGACACCACGGTTCAACATCTCGTGTTACAGGGCACCGGTCTGGCGTTTTCGAAATACCTGGCCGAGCAGGGCGTATGACCGCCGCGTTGGACACGCGCGTCCTTGTGCTGACGCCTTCAGGCGCCGGTGCGATTGCGGTTCTGCGTGTGCGCGGTGTCGGAGGACTGGAACTCGTCTCGAAGGTATTCCGCCCGACAGAAGGCGGCGAGCTGACGGCTCGATGCCTCGAAAATGGCCGTATTCGATACGGCCGGATTGTCGATGGGGACGAGACGCTCGACGACGTGCTCGTCGCCGCCGCGGATACGCCCGGCGACCCGGCCGTGGATGTCTTCGCCCACGGTGGTCCGAGGGTGTTACAACGCCTCCTGCGCCTGTTCGAATTTCACGGTGCGGCGGTCGTAGCGCCGCAGGACGTCATCGCGGCCGATGTCTGGTCCGGTGGACGTGCAATCGACCGCGAAATCCACATGGCATTGGTTGGCGCAAAGTCGGAACGGGCAGTACGTTTCCTGCTTCGGCAACGAACACGCCTTCCGGCGGAATTGCATCGGATCGTCGACCTGCTCCACAACAACCTTCCTGCGGCGCGCGTCAGGATCGAGCGGCTCATTGATGGCTACTCGAGCGCCCGTTTGCTCCTCGAGGGCGCCGTTGTGGCGCTGGTGGGTCCGCCCAACAGCGGAAAGTCCACGCTGTTCAATCGTCTGGTGGGTCGGGATGCCGCGATCGTCTCGCCAGTGCCTGGCACGACGCGCGACTGGGTTTCAGCGGACGTCGAGTTGCATGGAATTCCCATACGCCTGATCGACACCGCCGGACGCCGTATTTCGGTGGACGACCTCGAAATGACCGCGATCGAGGCCGGCGTGTCAGCCGTCGCGCGGAGCTCAGCGCTGCTTCTTGTTCTGGATGGCTCAGTGCCTTTTTCGACCGAAGCGAAAGATATCACAAGGCAGGTCCTCTCTGGGGAGATGCCGACGCTGCTCGTATGGAACAAGTCCGACCATCCCGGTTTCGCGCCTGGCGACGTCAAAGAAGGTTCGCCGGTTGGTTGCGATGTACAGAATGTGGCCGTTTCCGCGATGGACGGCGCCGGCATGGCCGACTTGGCCCGGGAGCTTCTCGGTTTGCTCGGCGTGGAGCGAGCCGAAGGGAATTCTGCAAGTCTGTTCACTTCAGGTCAGGCGGCGACGGCTCGAAGTGTGCTCGAAGTAATGGAGTCGGACGCGGCGAACGCCGAAGCAATCTTGCGGCGGATGCTCGCCTGAACCCGCCAGTGATGGGGGTGAAGAAAATCGGCGCGTGACAGACGCCGCTCGTGGGCCGATAATTCTCCCCTTTGCCGGGGCGAAGTGTTGCGCGAGGTGCCGGAGCGGCCCGCAATTCGGCGCCCGGGCAGTTGAATCGGCCTCATTTCACTCCTACTGTTGAGGTAGGTGCGCGCCGGGCGGCACGAGATTGGGCCGCCGCCGGCAGGGTCCGGTGGTCCGGAAACATGCATGTCGAGCTTTGACGACACTCAACTGGCGCGACTGGTCGTCGAACGCAAGCTCTGCTCGTCCAACGAGGTGGAGTTTGTGCTCAATGAACAGCGCCACCTGCTCGAGAAGAAGGGCAAGCGGCACACCCTCCAGGAACTTCTCCTCAACCACGGCTACATCACGCATTCGCAGGTCAATCGCCTGAGCATGGCGATGGACGAGGATTCGATGTACCGCCCGGCTCAGCAGATCCCGGGATTTCAGATCCTCAGCAAAGTGGGGCAGGGGGCGATGGCCGTGGTCTTCAAGGCCAAGCAGCTCAGCCTCGATCGCGTCGTGGCCATCAAGGTGCTTCCCAAGCGACTGAGCGAGAACCCCGAATTCGTTGAGCGGTTCTACCGCGAAGGTCGCGCCGCCGCCCGCCTCAATCACCCGCACATCGTGCAGGCCTACGACGTCGGCGAATCGAGCGGCTATCACTATTTCGTGATGGAGTACATCGACGGGCAGACCGTCCACGAGCTGCTTACCGATGGTCGGCCGCTGGCCGAACAGGACGCCGTGCGAATTGTCCGGCAGGTTGCGGAAGCCTTGGCCCATGCCCACCGCGTCGGGCTCATTCACCGCGACGTTAAGCCCAAGAACGTCATGTTGACCAAGGAGGGCATTGTCAAACTCGCCGATATGGGTCTCGCGCGCGAGGTGAATGATTACGTGACCGCCACGGCCGAGGCGGGACGCGCCTACGGTACACCCTATTACATCAGCCCCGAGCAGATCCGCGGGGAGATCACCATCGACGGCCGAGCCGATATCTACGCGCTCGGCGCGACCTTTTATCACATGGTGGCCGGCAAGGTACCTTTCGACGGAAGTTCGCCGTCGGCTGTCATGCACAAACATCTCAAGGAACAGCTTGTTCCCCCGGACCACATCAATCATTCACTTTCGTCGGGTTGCGGCGAGATCATCGAAGTGATGATGGCCAAGAGTGCGGACGAGCGTTACCCGTCGATGGAAGAGGTCCTGATGGACCTCGAGGCCATTTCCAAGGGTGAGCCGCCGCTTCAGGCCCGCAAGCGCTACGACCACGAACTTCTTCAGACGCTGGCCACACGCGGGAAGCGCATCGAAGAGCCGGATGAAAAGGACGCGGATGCGCACAAGGGCCCCGGCGTGCCACCCCAATTGGTGCTCGCTCTCGGCGTCTTTCTGGGGCTGTCGATTCTGCTGAATATCCTGCTGTTTGTCACCGGGCGGTAGAGCTTCGCGACGCCTCCTGCCTCACGGTCTGGGTACCCGCGCAACGTTCTGCAATAGGATCGCGCTCTTTCAATTCTTCCGTCGTCGACGTTCCTGCCGAAGGGGCTCTTTGTGATTCAGCATCCGGGCTACTGATCTTCAGCGCGGCCGATGCGGGAACGCGTACGAGGATGGGGCGGGTCGTGCCGACTTGTTGCTGCTCCTCGCGGATGCCCGCGATGATTTGCGCTGCAGAGAGGTCCTCGCGCATGCGCTCGTCCGGAGATGGGCGTCCCTCCGCGTCAATGACGCGGATCTCATCGAACCCGCTGAGGGCGAGCGTGCGGAGGTCATCGGGCCCGTGGAGATCGGTTCGGTGCACGTGGCCGATTACGCGCCACGCGGGAGCGACGCGCCGAACCATTTCGACCTGATGACGAACGTCCGCGTGCATGACGGCGCGCAGAGTAGGCGCAATGTGAATGACCAGCGGCTCATTGGCAAAGCAGTCGATCAATTGCGTCCACCAGTAGTCCTGGAACCACGGCGCGGTGTCCCCGTCGCAGTTGGTCGCCTCCAGGATCAGTGACCCCGGCCGCACTTCCCCATCTACCGCAAGCTCGCCGTCGCCTCGAAATCGAACGAGCACGTCCGGCCGCTTCCCGGGGGGTTTCCGGACATTCCGGGCCGTTCGTTGCTGCTCTTGCCGGTTCTCTCGACTCATGCGCGAACTCCATCGCTTCCGATTGTCCATTCGCCGACATTATCGGAACCCACAGCGTAAATGCTTGATCCCAGTATTGATAGGTTCACGCCGGCCTGGGGGATTACCCTTGGACGGAATCCGCACGTCGCGAGTTCCCCACGTTGCCGAGCGACGTCCCGTATGGATGTAAGGTTTGGAAAAATAGAAGCTTAAAGCACTTTTCAGAGCTGCTGGAGTGAGCCGCAGAAAACGCCTTACGGCGACCAGCCGTATGCCTCGACCATGACATGGAAGATGACGTTCTGCTCGATGGCCCCATGGAAGAGGTGGGCCTGCGGACCGTCGGCGTACAGGGGAACGTCCTCGCCGCCGTGCGTTTCCGACTCCAGTGGAACCGTGGCCTCGCTGACGTAATCGGGGAGTTCGGTCGTCAGGAGCGTCAGGTCGGGACGCCCTTTGGCGATGCCCTTGAAACCCCAGTCGGCAGGCGGAATCGTCTTGGTTCCCTCCTCCGTGCCCCTCGATGCGCCCGTGTACCCCGGTCCGTTCGCGTACGACAGCGCGGTATACGGCAGGCCGAGCTCATCCTTGCCCAGCGAGGTCACGCCCGTTGCCGGGTCGGCCACAATGACCTTTCCAAGAATCGGATTCCCGCGCACCCCGTAACCAGCGATCGTCATCGTGTGGCTATGGTCGGCCGTGACGATGATGAGGGTCTCCTGTCGATTCGTTTTCTCCACGGCCGCCCGCACCGCCCGGGCGAATTCAATCGTGTCGTCGAGCGCCCGATAGGGGTTGTTCAGGTGATGGGCGTGGTCGATCCGGCCGCCTTCAACCATGAGGAAATACCCTTGGGGGTTCCGCGACAGAATGTCGATGGCCTTGGCGGTCATCTCGTGCAGGGCGGGCTCACCGGCGCCGTCGCCCCGACGACCGTGTTCGTACTGCATGTGATCGGGCTCGAAGAGACCGAGCAGATGGCTCGTCTCCGCCGGTTGAGCAGCTTCGAATTGGGCCTTGTTCCATACGTAGGCCGCATTCGAGCGCCGCATCCACTCTTTCGTAAGGTCACGCCCGTCGAGCCGTTTGCCGCTCAGTTTGGGCTTGTCGGGGTACTCCGGATCAGGCATGTTGTTGGGAAGGAAGGCCATGCGGCCGCCGCCCATGGCGACTTCCAGGCCGTCGCCGTACGGAAACTCGATGAGTTGCCGGGCGATGTCCGGGAAGCCGGCCGCGCGCGCCGCGTCGGGGAGGTTGGCGTCGCTTTCCCAGTCCCGCTCGGGCGTGTGGGCGTAGCAGGCGCCGGGTGTGGCGTGCGTGACGCGCGTGGTCGTTACGACCCCCGTGGAGAGTCCCCGTTGCTCCGCCCATTCCAGGATGGTGAGCAGTTCACGACCCTTCGCTGCGACAAAATCCCCTCGTGGAGCCCGCTCATCCACGGACAAAACCCCCGCACGGCATTTCACTCCGGTAACCATGGCGGTCATCGTTCCGGCCGAGTCCGCTACCTGCTGGTCGGTGTTGTAGGTCTTGACGAGTGCGGTATACGGGAGTTTCTCGAAGCTCAGCGCATTTTCCTCGCCGGACCCGTTGTTCCTCTGTCCTTCGAGAATCCGCGCGGCCGTAACCGTGGCTATGCCCATGCCGTCGCCCACGAAAAGGACGACGTTTCGGGCCTTGCCGGTGACCGGTGCCTGGTCTCTGGCCCGCTCCACAGCGCGTCGCGCTTCGCGGTACCACGCACTCTCGCGCTGGGGGATCGCCGGCGATTTCCCGCCGGGTGATCGATCAGCCGCCTCGAGCGTCGGATCGGACACGCTTCGGCTCAAGGCCGAAGACCCCACAACAATGAGCCCCAGGCCAACCAGGACGGCGGCCGTAATGCCTGATGTTGTTCTTGCTTGGGAAGACATGGGCGGAAGTCTACCGGGGCCGCGCTAAGAATCTACGAACGAAGGGACGCGATCGCGGCGACCGCCAGCCGGTCGCAGAGCTCGTTCTCGGGGTGTCCAGAATGACCGCGAACATGCTCGTAGGTCATGTCATGCTGGGAAGTCAGGTTATGTAACGTCTGCCAGAGGTCGACGTTCTTCACCGGCTCCGACGACGCCTTATTGCCGCGCTTCCATCCCTTGGCGATCCAGCCGTCGATCCACCGGGTGAGGCCGAGGATGACGTACTCGCTGTCCGCAACCAGGTGCACCCGGCGCCGCCGATCCGATTTCAATGCTCTTAAGCCTTCGATCACCGCCGTCAGTTCCATTCGATTATTCGTCGTGAGCGGCTCGGCCCCGGAGAGCTCTTTGGTCCTGCCCGTGGCGACGTGTCTGAGGATGGCCGCCCAGCCGCCCGGGCCGGGGTTTCCGCTGCACGCACCATCGGTGAACAGGATAACTTCGGGGGGCGACATCGGTCTCGTGTGTTGACAGGGCCTCTAACGCCTGACCGGAAGCCAGGGGCTGCGGAGCTCGGACTCGGGAGCGTAGTGCATGGTCGGGCTGATGTCGATGCGCGCCGCTTCCGTGATCCAATCAGGCGGACCGGACGGTGGAAACGACGGCACCGGCCGTTTCGGCTGGGGCGCTTTCGAATTGCAGGTAGCGCACGCGGGCCGGCGGGATGTTCCCCAGCACGAGCCGGGAGCTGATCTGATGGGCCCGAATCTGCTCGTCGAGAAACGCC
Organism: Phycisphaerae bacterium; assembly: GCA_024102815.1. Classification (NCBI taxonomy): domain Bacteria; kingdom Pseudomonadati; phylum Planctomycetota; class Phycisphaerae; species Phycisphaerae bacterium. The sequence goes on along the minus strand of JAGFJJ010000010.1, from coordinate 128,114 downwards.
GAGACCGCTTTGATCCGTGCCCGCCCGGGTCCCAGGGACCAGTTTCGCGAGAGGCGACGCATCAACTCATACTCGAAGTAGCTGAAGACACCTCCGGGCACGAGCATCTCCCGAATCAGCTCAAAAATCGCAGCGACATCGCTGATGGGAAACACCGTAAACGGCAGGCTGGAGACAATGCGATCGAAGCGCTCCGCGTGGTCGATGTCCTGGACCCGGCAGTTCCACAGGCGGACGGCCCCGCGCCGAAAGGCACGGTCCAGCGGCGGCTTGCTGAGCACGTCCCGACGAAGGATCTCCATGAACTCCGGATTCACTTCACAAATATCCAGGCGATCCTCGGGGCCCAGACGCTCGCCAAGGCACTTGGTTATCGGACCGGTGCCGGCGCCCACTTCCAGGATTCGGATCGGCGAGCCGGCGGTTCGGACGTATTCCGAAAGCGCCAACGCAAGGGGGCGCGAGCTGGGAGCGAGCGCTCCAACCGTCTGCGGCTGGCGAACGTATCCGTGCAGGAAGCGGATCGTGTGACCGAGATTCATGGAGGGCAACTCCACTACCAGAGGCGTGCCGACCTCTGGCCGGGTTTTCGTTCGAGCGGGATTTATGCTAGTCGAATCACGCTGGCAAATCTTGCCTCCGCGCCGGCAAGGCCGCGAGATCTGCCTAAAGCATGCCCCATGGACACCTTTTGCACAAGGGGCGCCCCATCCGTCGGGCGGCGCGAGGCGCAAGAACACGTCGCCCTCGGCGCCCTCTCATGCGACGCATGCTGCCGCCTTCTTCTTATTCTGAAAATCCTGAGGGAAATTTTTGTTGAACCTGGGCTGCGCAAGGCATTATAGTATGGGTGCGGAGTGGTGCGCCCTGAGCTAAGCCACGGAATAGGGCGTGTGCGGCAAGGGTTGGCGCTCCGCCGAGCGTCGCGCCGGCAACGTGTCGCGGCGGGCGTTGAGCCCGCGAGTGACGACTCGCGGGGCGGGTTCGGAGTGCGAACGACGGTTTCCAACAGTCGCCGGCCTCCGAGAGTCCCGTTTAATGGAAGGAGGTGATCCGTTGGACGATCAATGTAGGTGTATGCTGCTGTAGTGGCAGTAGACGATGCTGCCTACGGCGGCAAACGGAATGAGGCCCGGTCGGCGAATCCCGATCGGGCCCTTCTTTTTTTTGACGAGGCGAACTTCCTGAATCTGTTGTCTGATCGCCCGGGAAGGCACGACCGGCCCTTCATCAGAGCGCATCGCCGGACTTGCGATACCCGGTATTGAAGAGCAGTTTTCCGGCCGTCAGCACGACGAGCGTGAGCGCCAGCAGCCCCCACGTCGACGTGGCTGGGATGTCCTGGCAGGCGCCGATGCAAGAGAGCAAGGGATAGGCGCCGGAGGCCTCGCAGGCGCCGACGTTGTTGATCGGGACGGGGTTCCCCTTGTCGTCGGCCAGTCGCAGCGCCTCTGTTCCTCCATTGTCGAAGAGGCACATGTCTCCCGGGGAGTCAGTCCTGGCCAGGAACGTCAGGCAGGCAATCGTGGAGGGGCCGCGGGTCGCCCGTGACAGATCGAATGGGTCGACCAGAACGCCGTAATCAACCTCACCGACGGCGTCCGACTTTCGTTTGAATGCTTCGATGACGAACGGAGACTCTGCATCGCATCGCGCTCCGGGCTTGACGCTGAGCAATTCGACTGAGGCCGGATCGTACTGCACGGAGAACTGCGCGGCCGCAATACGCGACAGGCTCCGTCCGAGCATGACGCGAAGCGTCATGTGCTGCCCGGATGTGGGGCAGGGCTGATCGGCCGACAGGCAGAGGCTGGGGCATTCCATCCGGAAGCCCAGGCACGTTCCCTGCACGCATGTGTCCAGCACCGTGCACGCAACACCGTCGTCGCAAGGGCGGTTCTCGTTGACGGGCTCGGTACGACAGAGACCGCGCACGGGATCGCAAACTCCGGCGGCGCATGCCGAATCCAGGCTCGAACAGTCGGCCGTTCCTCCGAAGCAGTCGCACCGGCGGCCCACTTCAACGCGCGACCGACTCAGGTACAGGCTCGCAGGACCTGCGCTGCACACCTGGTCGTTGCGGATAAGCACGGAATCGCCCTCGGCGTCGGAAAGCAGGGTCGTGGTCGGCGAGAGGCCGGCGACCAGTCCGACGTCGCAAAGGCCCTGCGTCTTCGCTCGAAATGTCAGGCAGACCATGCTGGCCGGACCGGCCGTGGCATCGTCGAGGTTTGCCGCATCGACGCTTACCGCCAGGAAAATGGCGCCCAATTCCTTGTTCACATTTTCGGCGAACGTTGAAACGAATGGAGAGTCCGGATCGCAGGCACGACCGGGGGCGACGTCCACGATATCCAGCACATCGGGGTCGAAGCGGAGCGAGAACTGCCCGGCGACGATGGGGACATCACTGCGACGAAGTCGGAGGGCGGTCCGTACGAGGCCGTCAGGAACGTGACACTGCGTCTCGGACTCCATGCAAAGGGAGGCCGTCGGTATGAACGCGACGGGATCACCGGGCCGCGTCGTCGCGAGCGGCGAATCCGGCCCCCTCGGCTTTTCCGAACCTGGTGTGGAAGGGGGCTCAGCGGGCACGGAAAGCTCGACCTGGGCGTTAGCTGAACCGCAATAAATGACGCCGACAAGCGTCACCATCAGGAAGAGCACCGCACGACAACGGTTCCGCATTTCTGTTGAGTTCCGATAAGATCTTGAGTAATCGCCCCAGACTCCCCATTATAGGCGGACTTGGCGTCTGGCAACGTGGGAATTCCCGAGATTCGAAGTCTGGGGGAACCCACCATGACGAAGCCCTAACTTCGCCATTGGACGAAACTTAGGGCGCAGTTGCCGCATCGTGGCGTTGCACGGCCGGTCCTTCGTGAGCTCCTCCCGGGAGGGGAGTCGGTGAGACTGGGCCGTGCCGTTCCTGTTTCGCCGCCGCATGGCATGCTCCAAGCTGAGAGAGAGGAAGAGGAATATTGAGCAACTCGTCGAGCGACACCGACCGGATGGAAGAATTCGCACCGCCGGCGTCACGGCGACTTAACTCCACCTACTGGCTGTGCAACATCATCGAGATGTGGGAGCGGCTGGCCTACTACACGCTCCGGCCGGTCGCGCCCATCTACATCATGCAGGCCACCGAGCCCGGCGGGCTGCACCTGACCGCCCAGCACAAGGGCGTGATCTACATGTGGTGGGCGGTGATCCAGTCGATCCTGCCCATGGCGACGGGCGGATTCGCGGATCGCTACGGCTACAAGAACTCGCTCGCGTTCTCCATCACCGTGAACATCATCGGCTACCTCATGATGGCGTTCACGCACAGCTACGAAGGGTTCTTCGCCGGCATTGTCATCCTCGCCTTCGGCACGTCGTTCTTCAAGCCCAGCTTGCAGGCAACGCTCGGTCACCAGTTGAGCAAAGAGAGCTCATCGCTCGGCTGGGGCGTCTTTTACTGGATCGTTAACGTTGGATCGCTGATCGGGCACTACGTATCGCCGCTCCTGCTGAACGCCAACCGCGCCGACGGCGGATGGCGGACGCTTTTTCTGGCGTGTGCCGGCTTCACGGCGATGAATTACATCATGCTGTTCACCTATCGCGACGTGCCGTCCGGAGCGTCCAAGACACAGAACCCGCTCGGTGTGCTCTGGACGACGATCCGCCACGTGTTCGAGCCGCGGCTGTTCATCTGGTTGATGATCATGTCCTGCTTCTGGATGATGATGTACCAGCTCTGGGATCTCCAGCCGAACTTCATCGTGGATTGGGTGGACAGCTCCAAGGTCGCAGCCTGGGCGCCGTTCGAGAGCTGGCGCGAAACGGGTCCGAACGGCCAGCTTCGCGTGCCGCAGCAAGTGCTCCTTTCGCTCAATGCGCTGCTCATCGTGTGCCTGATGGTGCCGGTGTCTTGGGCGGTGCGGCGGATGCGGGCCTTGTCGGCCATGTTCTTCGGAATGGTCATGGCCACAGCCGGCGTGCTCGTGGCGGGAATGACGGGCAACGGCTGGTTCCTTCTGCTGGGTATCGTCTGCTTTTCGCTGGGCGAGATGCTCACCGGGCCGAAGAAGAACGAGTACCTCAACCTGATCGCGCCGCCGGGCAAGCGCGGGCTCTACCTCGGGTACGTCAACATCCCCGTCGGCGTGGGCGTCGGGGCGGGCTCGTACATCGCGGGCGTGGTGTACGGCAACTACGGGGAGAAGGCCACGCTGGCGCTGAAGTATCTTGTGCAACACACGTCGTACGTGGCCGGGAAAACCTGGGACGGTTCGGTCGCAACGCTGGAAACGGTTACGGGGGTTTCGCGAACAGAGGCCTTCGCCAAACTCCAGGCGGTTCTCGGTGTCGACGCGGACACGGCGACGAAGCTGCTCTGGGACACGTATCACCCGCAATACCACGTATGGATTCCCTTCGCGGCGACCGGATTCGCCGCGGCCATCGCCCTGGCGATCTTCGGGCAACTGGCCAAACGGTGGAAGGACATGAACGCGTAGGAATCGGGCCACGCGAGAGTTCGCCTGTTCAACGAGTGAAGGATAGAATCCTCTGTTGCTCCCCACGGCGCGAGACTCGTTGGGCACTCCACTTGCCCGAATTGAGCAAGTCGCGAATGGACGCGCAAAGGACGGCGAGGGCATGGCCAAACTGAAAAACCTCCCGATTTGCCAAGAGGATATGCTTGAATACCTAAATACCTCATCCGACTTTGCCTTCGAGCTTCAATGTCTAGAGCGAATTTCAGGATTGGGCTTCGAATGCCAACATGGTGGTTCCTACACCGATCCTGTAACTGGCAAACGCCGCCAATTCGACATCCGGGCACAGAAATCCAAAGGTCCTTTCCGGGTTCGGTGTGCCGTCGAATGTAAGCACGTCACAACCAACTTTCCCTTGTTGATCATGTGTGTTCCGCGAGCTCCCGAAGAGAGCTTCCATGAATTGCTGCACTCCTACGACCCCGATCAAGTTCCGCAGGATCGTCCATACATTCCTGCTATAGCAGGTTACTGCAAGACGATCCGCGTGAGCGATCATCCGGCTTCCGAATATCAAATCGGCGAACCTGTTGGCAAGAATTGCCCACAGATTGGCAAGTCGAAGGAAGGGGAAATTATTGCAAGCGATGCGGATGTCTTCGAAAAGTGGTCTCAAGCGCTCGCGTCCGCGCAAGACTTGGCGGATGAGGCCGCGTCCGAAGGCAAAGAGTGCAATGGCACTTTTCTTTCGCTGATTCTGCCGATCTTGGTCGTTCCAGATGGGAGGCTCTGGAAAATCGACTACGCTGCAAACGGTACCAGAAATGGTGACCCAAAGCAGGTCGATCGGTGCAGTGTTTTTGTCGGCCACGATTGCTTCGCTGGGAATGAGCTGCAGGGGGCACCCTTGACTATTTCGCATCTTGAATTTGTCACGCTTACCGGTTGTTCGGATATGTTGACAGGTATAGCCGAGACTCCGAACCCCTGGTTTCCTCAAGCGCACGTTGATCGTCTCGCTGAAATGGAATGACTGTAATTCCTCCGAGATTCTCCTTCGCTGTGGGCTACAGCGCTTTGGCAGCGGGGCTGCAAAGCTGACTTGACAGCCGTGGGCAACGCCCCCTCCCAATATCCATGTCGCTCCCCCACCGCTGAAGCGGTGGGCCACCCCGCTCGGGCACATCCCGCAATTGAAAACTCCGTCGCGCGGGCGTCACCTGCTCGGGCTCCGTCTACTTCCCGCCTTTCGGCTCCGTCACCTTGAACGTAAACAGCGGCGTCACGTCGGTCAGCTTGTCCAATGCCCAGGCCTGTTCGAGCATGAAGTCGGCCGTGGGAGCGTCCACCACGCCGTCGGCCATGCGCTTGAACTTGGCCACGACCTCGTCGTCGGTCATGGGGTTGCCGGCGTGGCCGCGGGGGAAGTCCACGCGCTTGTTGAGCTTCGTACCGTCTGCAAGCGTGATGGTCACGTCGTTGGGGATGCCCTTGGGATAGCCGCGATTCATTTCCGCGTCCTCGACGATTTTCGTGCGATCGATCAGGTCGAGAATTTTCGGATCGGCCAGGCGGTCCTCGTCAAACGTCGCCAGCGTCACGTCGCCGTCGAGCAGTGCGGCCGCGCAGCAGTAGAACATGGAGTGGTCGGCGGTCTCGCGTGAGGTGGGGCGGAGCTTCTCCGGCTCGGAACCGATGATGCTCACCGCGGCCTCGAAGCTCTTGATGTGAATCTTCTCAATCTTTTTGCCACCGATCTGCGGGCGAAGCTGGAGGCAGGCGTCGATGGCCGACTGCGAGTGATACTCCGCAGGCCAGAACTTGATGTAGGTCTTGTCGATCATGAAGTCGCCGTCCTTGCCGAGGGTCATCTCCTTGAGCCCGCCGAGGTTGAGCTGGTGCATGAGACCCTTGGGGCCTTCGAAGATTTCGTTGGGGCCGGTCATGCCGCGGCGGGCGAGGTCGGCCGCGAAGACGCCGTTGCGGGCGGCGTTGGCGAAGGCGCAGGCTTTCCAGTCGGAGATCTGCCCGGTGCGGGTCTGGCGGGTGGTGATGTTGCACACGCCGGCGAGCCCCAGGGCGTGCTCGAGCTGCTCCGCGGAGAGGTTCCACAACTTGCCGGCGAGCAGGGCGGTGGAGAGGGCGCCGTAGGTGACGTGGTCCCATCCGCCGGCGCGCAAGCTGGCGGCGTCGCACATGCGGCACTGGATTTCGTAGCCGATGACCGCGGCGAGGATGAGATCGCGGCCGGGGCGGCCGGCGCTCTGCGTGACGGCGACCGTGGGGGCGATGTTGTCCGAGGGGTGGGCCGGTTCCTTGCTGAGGTAGGTGTCGTTGTAGTCGAGGTAGCGGACCATGGCGCCATTGGCGAAGGTGGCGAGGTCGGGCGTGGTGTGGTGGTCGGTGCCCCAGACCGTGGACGAGGGGGGCATGTCGCTGACGGCCATGGCCTTGGCCCGGGCGACGCGGGCGGGATGCGACCAGTAGGCGCCCAGGGTGGTGGCCAGGGAGTCGATCACGCGCCGTTTGACCTCATGCACGGTCTTGGCGGGCAGGTCCTCGAACTTGAGTTCTTTCGTCCACTTGGCGAGTTTGTTGGCAATGGTCATGACGTTCCCTTCGTATTGAATGCGTCAGTCATCGTTGAACATGGTACGAGCCGCAACCGGGGGCTGAAGCCGCCGGCTACGATCGTGCGCCCTGCGGGCGAATGCCAGTGAGCCCCAAGGGGTTCGCTTGGTTTTAGAACGCCGTCAGTCTCTCCAGAATCGTAACGAACCAGAACGCCACGCCGAGCAGTAGTAACAGTGGCCATTGCATGCGTTTGGCCTCCAATCTGGCCGTCGGGGAACGGGGCAAATCTCATCGCGGCGCCCGCCATCGGCGGGCTGGACCACGCCACCCGGCGGGTCCCCCTATAGTAATAACGCGCAAGGGCGCTCACTCGAATCGGTGCGCAAAGTGAGCGCCCCAGAACTGTTACACCTCGGACGCCACCGGTTCCTCGATTTCCACCGCTTCCAGCAGCATTTCGGCCACGTCGAGCTGGGGCAGGTCCTCCTTTTCCTTCTCGGCCAAGCCGTCGATGAGCATGCGCATGCAGAAGGGGCAGGCGCTGCCGATGGCGTCGGGCTTGGTGTCGAGAAGCTGCTGCGTTCGGGCGACGTTGACCCGCTCCTTGCCCTCTTCTTCTTCCTTGAACATCTGTGCCCCGCCCGCTCCGCAGCACATGCCGCGGTCGCGCGTCTGCACCGGCTCGACCAGGCGCACGCCGGGAATCGAGGAGAGCACCGTTCGCGGATCGTCGTAGACGTCGTTGTACCGGCCGAGGTAGCAGGAGTCGTGGAAGGCGACGGCGCGATCGACGCGTCTGGTCGGCTTGAGCTTGCCCTGACGGATCAGTCCGGCGAGGAAGGTCGTGTGGTGGACGACGTTGTAGTTGCCGCCGAAATCGGCGTACTCGTTCTTGAGGGTATTAAAGCAGTGGGGGCAGACGGTGACGACGGTCTTCTTGTCCACGCCGTAGCCGTTGAGGACCTCGATGTTGGCCTGGGCGAACATCTGGAAGAGGTACTCGTTGCCGGCGCGGCGGGCGGGGTCGCCGGTGCACTGCTCTTCGGTTCCGAGGATGGCGAAGTCCACGCCGGCTTTTTGGAGGAGGCGGGCCGTGGCGCGGGTGACTTTCTTGGCGCGCTCGTCGAATGCGGGAGCGCATCCCACCCAAAGGAGTACAGGAACGTCGGGCTTCTCGGCGAGGGTGGGGATGTCCAGCCCCTCGGCCCATGCGGCGCGGTCCTCGGCCGGGAAGCTCCACGGATTGGCGTTGGTCTCCAGCCCCTTGAATGCCGACTGCAACTGGTTGGGGAACTCGCCGCGTTCCTGGACGAGGTAACGGCGCATGTCCACGATCTTGTCGACGTAGCTGATGAACACGGGGCACTCCTGCTCGCAGGCGCGGCAGGTCGTGCAGGCCCAGAGGACTTCGGGGTCGATCACGCCGTCGACAAGATCCTTGTGGTGCTCGTCGGGCTGGCCGTTGTCGCCGGCTTCGCCGTTGCCGGCGGCGCTGCCATTTCCACTTGCCTTGGCAGCAACGAGCGGCTCCTTCTGGGCGTAAAGGAAGTCGCGCAAGTCGAGCGTGAAATGCTTGGGCGAGAGCTTCTTGCCCGTATTTGTGGCCGGGCAGTGATCGCTGCACCGCCCGCATTCCGTGCAGGTGTAGAAGTCGAGGATGGCCTTCCAGGTGAACTGGTTGATGCGGCGGATGCCCAGCGTTTCTTCGCGCTCCAGCTTGCCCTCGATGTCGATGATGGGCGGGAGCCGGGCGGGCTTGAGACTCTGCGTATAGACGTTGGGGATGGCGGTGATGACGTGGAAGTGCTTGGAGTAGGGGAGCAGGTTGAGGAAGATGAGCACGAGCGCGGCGTGCGTCCAGAAGCCGGCGTGGGCGAGGACTACCAGGGCGCGATCGGAGAACCCTTGGACCATCATGGCCGCAACGGAACCGGCGGGTTCGTAGGGAACGAAGGCGATCTCGCCGGGCTCGGCCGGCACCGTGCTTGCGGTTACGACGTGGCTGGAGACTTCGCCGGGAGCGCGAGCCGCCCGCACCATCGAGGCGCCGTCGTAGAAGATATCCGAGACCATCATCACCAGGATGATGATGAGGATCAGCAGGCCCTCAAAGCTGAGCGTCATGCGCGGCAGACGAGCGATGACGCGGTAATAGACGAAGACCAGCGTGCCAAGAATCACGAGCAGAGCGAAGATGTCCTTGAGCAAGGCGTAGATTTTCCCCAGCGGCTGGTCGGTGCCGAATATCCAGAAGTCGAATGACGGGTCGTATCCCCGCCCCCAGAGGATCAACGAGCGCAGGAGCAGGACGGCGAAGCCGAAGAAAATGATGAGGTGGGCGATGCCGGCCAGGGGGTAGCGGCGCATGCGCACCTGGGCGATGGCGTAGCGCAGCGTGCGCTTGAGGCGTTCGCCGGGCTGGTCGGCACGATTTTCGGCCGCGCCGACCATCATCAACTTCCAGCGCCGCCAGGCGGACCAGGCGAAAATGCCCCAGCCGGCGAGCAGCAACATCGTCATGGCAAGCGGACCCATTCGAATGGCTCCTCACGGTTCTACGCGGGACGATCGATCCTCCATGGAGCGCGCGGCGCCGTCAGCCCTTGGCTCGCTCGAACTCCTTGGTCAGCAGCGGGACCATGGTGAACAGGTCGGCGACGCAGCCGTAGTTGGCGACCTTGTAGATCGGGGCGTCCTTCTTGGTGTTGATGGCCACGATGACCTTGCTGCCACGCATGCCGGCAAGATGCTGAATGGCGCCGTCGATGCCGCAGGCGATGTAAAGCTTGGGCGTGACGACCTTGCCGGTCAGACCGACCTGCCGGGTGTGCGGCTGGTAGCCCGCGTCGCAGGCGGCGCGGGAAGCGCCGACGGCGGCATCGAGCACGCCGGCGAGTTCGTAAATGATCTTGAAGTTCTCCTCGGACTTCAAAGCCCGCCCGCCGGAGACGACGATGTCCGCCTCGGTGACGTCCTTGACTCCCGAGCCGGTGGCCACGATCTCCTTGCAGTCCACTCGCCGGGCCTTGTCGTCGAGCGAAAGCGCGACGGACTGTGTCGTGGCCTTGACACCCGGTTGCGGCTCCTTGGCAGCGTAGGCGTTGGCGCGAACCGCGGCGATCTGGAGTCGCCCGCCCTTGAGGACGAACTTGGCGGAAAACTTCCCGGCGTACATCGACTTCATGACCACGAGATCGTCGCCCTCGGCGCTGACCTCCGTGCAGTCGATGGCCAGCGCCGCTTTCTTGCGGGCGGCGACGCGAGGGGCCAGGTCGCGCCCCATGGCCGATGTGGGAATCAGGACGATGCCGGGCTTGGCCGCATCGATGGCGGCGCTGAGCGCGGACGCGTAGGCGGAAGCACGGTACCGGGCGAGTTCCGCGTCTTGAATCGTGTAAACGGCTTTGGCCCCGTAGGACGCCACGGAATCCGCCAGTCCGCTCACGTCTTTGCCGACCAGGCAGGCATCGACCTGCCCGCCGGTCTTGGACGCGAGTTGTTCACCGAGCGCCAGAAGCTGGAACGACGCCGGCAGAATCTTCCCTTCACGTTGTTCGATAAAAACAAGAATGTTCTTGGCCATGCTAAATTACCTTTGCCTCTTCGCGGAGCAGTTGAACCAGTACCCGTGCCATGTCTTCCGGATCGCCCTCGACGAACTTGCACTCCGGTCGCGGCGGCGGGGGGGCGATGGACTGGAATCCCAGGCCCGCGGAAAGCGCCTCGTCCCCGCTCAGTTCGGCAGAGGTCAGCAATTTGACCGGCTTCTTCTTGGCTTTCATGAGATTGGGCAGCGACGGGTAACGCGGCTCAACCAGGCCTTTCTCGATGGTCATCAACGCCGGGAGCGTTCCCTCGACGACCTCGTCGGCACCCTCAATCCGCCGGCGGGCCTTGAACGACTTGCCGTCGTCACTGACCTCCAAAGCGGTAATCGCGCCGACGTGCGGGATATCGAGAAACTCGGCCAGTGCGGGACCGACCGCGCCGGCGTCGAGGTCGATGTTGTACTTCCCGCAGAAAATCAGAGAGAAATCGCCCGCTTCCTTACGAACCGCCTCGGCGACCACCTGGGCGAATAATAGCTCGTTTAGTGGGTCGAACTTGGCGTCGTTAATGTGAATGCCGCTGTCCGCTCCCATGGCGAGCGCCACGCGCAGGGCTTCCGCAGCTTTGTCGGGGCCCAGGGTGATGGCGACCACTTCGGAAACGTCCTTGCGCTTCTCCTTGAGCTGGACCGCCAGCTCAATCCCAAACTCGTCAAATGGGTCAGGAACGAGCTTTAGCCCGGCCGGGTCAATCCCGGAGCCATCGGGCATGATTTTGATGGTCGCGTTGGAATCGGGCACCTGTTTGACGATGGTGAGGATTTTCAATGTGGACTTCTCCTTTTCTGCACGGGCGTCAGCCGGGCGAGGCCGGACCCGGGTAATCCGCAGGATGGTAATGGATTCGGGCGAAGAACGCAGCCCTTGAGGGCGAATCATCCATCCGACGCGCATCGGTCCCGCTGCAAATCGCGGGCCAGCCCAGCCGAAATCGAACGAATGGAGCCTCAGGAAAGAGGGTGGGATGGAGGCGGGTAGGATCGGCCGTCCGGATGACCGAGCTCAATGGACGATGCGGAAATCCTGCCAGTTTCCGCCGGCCGGGCCTTCGCTCACTTGGGTGTCGCGAATGTTGCCACGCATCTCGCGGGAGATTGCTCCGAGAAATCGATCGAGTTCTGTGGTCGAACCCTCGGCCACCAGTTCCACGCGACCGTCGGGCAAGTTCTTCACATAGCCGGTGATTTCGAAGCCCCGGGCCAGTGACGCGACACTGGCCCGGAAGCCCACGCCCTGAACGTATCCGTTGTAGTGAACCGTGCGGCGCGTGGCTTCCTGCCCAGACATGGTATCAGTTCCGCTCTCGCACGCGGCCCCATTAATCGGCGGTCTGGTCCGCTCCCGCCGATGGGCCGCCGCGACTTCGAAGCTTGACGAAGTACACTTCGCGTCCGTTGTCCCGATAGCAGACCTTGTCCATATAGGCCTTCATGAGCATGACGCCGCGCCCGCTGGGGACAGAGAGGCGTTCCGGGACCGTGCAGTCGGGAAGCTGTTCCGGGAGGAATCCGCGTCCCTCGTCGGCGACGATCACAGCGGCCTTCTTGTCGTCGACAGCGTATCGGATGGTGACCAGTTTCTCAGAATCGCTCTGGTTGCCGTGCTTGATGGCATTGCTGACCGCTTCTTCGAGAGACAGTTTCAATGCAAAAACATCGTCTTCGCTGAATCCGTGCCGCTCAGCCTCACGCAGGATCGCTTCCTTGGGAGCACGGGCATCGGCGATATCGCTGCGGATGACACAGACCACGAATGTTTCTTCCCTGTCCGGGTCCGCGACGGGCATGGGCAACCTCAATCAAGCTCCTGGCTTCACCGGCGTCACAGGCTCTTCAGCGCCTCATCCGCGGTATCATAGATGTGAAAAAGCTTGTTGAGCTTGGTAATCTTGAAAACCTCGTAAATCTGGGGAGAGATGTCCGATAACATCAGCTTTCCACGCAGCTCGTCCATGCGGTTCTTGAGCTTGATGAGCATTCCGAGTGCGGCGCTGGAAAGGTGCTCGACGTTTCTGAAGCAAAGCAGTACTTCGATGCCCGTCTCGTCGTCGATGATCATGTTGAGCTCATCGCCGATTTCGGCGATGGAAAGCTCCTCAAGGATCTTTCGGTCCGCGAATTCGATGACGTGGACGTTACCGGTACGGGTTACGGTCAGGTGTGTAAGATCTTCGGGCATAGGTCTTTCCGTTGTCCTGGTGTCCGACCGGTCCGGCGCTCGGCCCCGGTGCCGGTCTGGCATCGGGGCAATTGTAAAGTCTAGGACGGACCGGACGGGTGTCAAGAATGGTCAAGGTGCGCGGTTCTCCCTTGCCGGAGTCGCCTCGAATGGCCACAATCCTGTTAGAGCGGTTTATTGAACCGACTAAGCTAAGGACAATCCGTGCTTCGGCGCGGCTGCTTGATCCATGAAACATCAACAACCTGACCCCGCAAGAATGCCGGGCCGGCGCAACTCACTGCTGGTCATTGCGCTTTCGATCGCGGCAATCGTGTTGTTCAGTGCCGATTCCGCTTATGCCTGGGGACCCGCCACACACGTTGCTCTGGGCGGCAGCATACTCGACCAACTCAGTCTTCTCCCGGCGGGTCTGGCCGCGATTCTGGCTCGACACCGATTCTCCTTTCTGTACGGCAACGTCGCGGCGGACGTGGTGTTCGCCAAGCGATGGAGCCGGGTGAAGCAGTTCTGCCATCACTGGTCGACGGCATTCCGCCTGCTCGAGCAAGCATCGGACGAGCCCGCCCGCGCATTTGCTTACGGCTACCTGTCGCACCTCGCGGCCGATACCGTGGCGCACGGGAAGTTCGTGCCGCGCCAGGTGGTGGTCAGCGGACACAACATCAACGTCGGCCATCTGTATTGGGAACTCCGTGCCGACGGCATGCAGCGTCCGCGATCGTGGGCGGCGCTGCGGTCGCTGCTGCGCCAGGACCACGAGCAGCACCACCGTGATCTGGCGCCCCTCTTGCGAAATACACTACTTTCTTACGACGTCAACCGAGCGCTGTTTGACCGAATCAACGTGCTCACGCTCCGGCGCGGATTTCGCTGGACGGTGGCGCGCGTGAACGCGAATTCGCGTTGGCCGTTGTCTGCCGATCTGCTGGAGAATTATCACAGCGAGTGCCTGGACCGGATACTTTCCGTGCTCAGTGAAGGCGATCGCTCGCTGGTTCTGCGAGACGATCCCAACGGCACGTCAGCGTTGATGAACGTGCACGCCCACCGTCGGGACGAGCGTCGTTTGCGTCGCGCGGGCCTGTCGACGGAGTATCGGCGGCGGGAGTTCTCCGCGGCGATGGCTCCGAGTCGGGCGCCGGCAACGATGGCAGGCGCGGGCGCGGCACCGGGGACGACGATCGTCACGGCGAACTGATCCAGGGGGCGGATCTCATCATGTCAGAAAAAGCCGAATCAAGTGCGCGAGCCAAGTCGAGGAGGAAGTCGGATCACTTCGTCGCCGACGGGCGAGAGCGCGTCGAGAAGGATCTCATGATGTCCATTCGAGCTGAGGTGGAAGCGCGGTTTGCCGATCAGCTTCACGAGGCGGGCTGGTGGCGGCGCTGGCGCCTCCGACGGCAAATCGACCGCGAGATTCGTGTGGAACTCAAGAAGCAGCGACCATCACGAGAAGCGTTGTTCGCGAACAACTAATGGTGTTGGCGCGCAGACCGGAGCGCCGCGACTCACAAGGCGTACATTGCGCCGCCATCCCCAGCCCGAGCTTTCGCGGGCATTCCTCTGAAGGGCGGACGGTCTGATCCTAGTTCTCGGGGACGACGCGCAGCCAGCCATACTTATCCGGCGCATCGCCGACCTGGATACTGGTCAGCTTTTCGTAGAGCTCGGAGCAGCGGCGGCCGGGCTTGCCGTCCGGACTGTAGACCTTCTTGCGATCGCGCCAGGTGATTGACCCCACCGGTGTAATGACCGCGGCGGTCCCGCAGCAGCCAGCCTCCTTGTAGTTGAAGATCTCCTCGACCGGGAGCGGACGGCGTTGAGGACGAAGGCCCATTTCTTCAGCCAACTGGATCAGCGACATGTTCGTGATCGAGGGCAGGATCGATGGGCTCTCCGGCGTGACGTATTGGTCATCGGCCGTGATCGCGAAGAAGTTGGCCGGTCCGGACTCGTCGATGTAGTGCTTCTCCTTGGCGTCGAGGTAGAGGACCTCGGTGAAGCCGCGTTCGCGGGCGTGTTTGGAAGCGCGAATGCCGGCGGCGTAATTCCCGCCGACTTTGACGTCGCCGACGCCGAGCGGAGCGGCCCGGTCGACTTCTTCCTCGACGACGAGATCAACGGGTTTGAAACCGGTCTTGAAGTAGGGGCCCACGGGCGTGACGAGCACCATGAAGGTGTATTCCGTGGCCACCTTGACGCCGATCTGTGGACCGGTGCCGATGAGCAGCGGCCGGATGTAAAGCGAAGCGCCCGTGCCGTGCGGGGGCACAAAGCGGCGGTTGGCATTGACGACGCGGAAAACGGCCTCGAGGAACATCTCCTCGGGGACGGATTCCATGAGGATCTTGCGTGCCGACCGGACCATGCGGCAGGCGTTCTCGTCGGGGCGGAAGACGACCACGTCGCCCTTGCGGGTCTCGTAGGCCTTGAGCCCTTCAAAGCAGGATTGCCCGTAGTGAAGACACGTGGCGGCGATGTGAATGGGCAACGACTCGTCCGGGGAAAGCACGCCGAGATCCCAGGAACCGTCGCGCCACGTATACCGGATGTTGAAGTCGGTCTTGTGATAGCCGAAGTCGAGATGGGACCAATCGAGGTCCGCCTTTTCCGGTGTGGGGGGAACGATCTCAGGAGCTCTGTTTCGGCGGTTTACCATTTCCCGCGTTGCCATACCTGCCTCCTTCCAAGACGTGACCCGAACAGCCGCAACCGTGCCTCATGCCGAACGCTGGTGTCCGGCGGCGTGCCGCGCCTCCGCGTGGCACTGCATTATAGCACAAGCAAGCGCGATGCCATATCCCTAATCCGCGTGAAAGTCGAGCAACTGCCGTGCGTACGAGGCGCTGCGCAGCGTCGGGTGCGTTGCTTAAGGCGGTCTCCCGCAGCAGGTTGTGCAACGCGCCGAAGTCAGTTTGCGATCGGCCGAGGCATGATTTTCGGACCAGCGGCGGGGATCAACCTCGATCCGGGACATCCGACGCGGGAGTTGCAGGGCCGTCCCCGCAGCGAGCGCGAAGGCGATCGAAGGAAAGCGCCGCCTCTTCGCCTGGGGATCGATCCGCCAGCAGTGCCTGCGCCTTGCGAGCCGCATCGCATTTCCCGAGCTTCAGGGACAAATCGAAAAAGATGCCCAGCAGTTCGTTTGACGGATCGGCCTCCGGACCGAGGACCCCGTCGACGAGTGCGGCGTGAATGTCGTCGTCGCGCAAAACCCGTTGATTGTCGGCCTGGGCAGACATCTTGCGATACAGCTCAACATATTGATCGGAGGCGACTTTCGATTCCTGGCGGCGCATGCGTTGGCGTGAGATCTCGACGGAAAGACCCAGCAGGCGATCGAGCGTTTCGAGTGGGGGGCGCTGACCGGGTTCGGCCAGGGCTCGTTCCCGTGCCAGAGCCACCGCGCGCTCCGCGCTGCTGACGGCGTCCGACCATTGTTCCGCGAGCGCCTGTGCATTGGCGAGCTGGCCGAGGGTATTCGGCGTCGGGCGGACGGCTGCGGCCCGACGTGCCCACTCCACGGCCTCATCGCGCCGTCCCAGCTTGCCATCACAGATGGAGAGGCCGAGCAGGATCGAGGGCTCATCGGGATGGAGTTGCAACGCTCGTTCATAGCTGGAGCGGGCCAGTTGGGCGAAATCGTTGACCAGGAGATCGCCGATCAGGCGGTGTCCACGCCAGTCACTGGCCCCCTCGGGGGTCCGGACGAACTTTTGTGCCAGTGCCAAGGCCTGTCCGCCGTTGCCGGCCCAGACCTTTCGCTGCGCCTCGTACAGCAGGAGGCGGGGGTCCGTCGGAGCGCGCTGCACAAGGGAAAACACCGCTTCATCGAGTTGCTTACGGGCTTGTTCGCGCTCACGGACCGAGGTTGCCTTATCGAATTCGGCGAGGGCTTCATCGGCGGCGCGGACCAGTTCCTCCGGACTTCGAGTGTCGGGAGGCGCCTGATCGTCGGGCCGACCATCAGCCCGCAGCGCGGCGATGGATGATTCAGGCGCCGGGTTCGCAGCAGGGTCTCCGGTGGGATCGGGTGCCTGGGCGGAGCTCGGCGAAGCAACGACCGCGGCCAGGAATAGGACAATGCACGCCGAGCCGGTACGGCTGGAGAAGCAACGCCACGGGAATGGAAGCAAAGATGCCTTGAATCTCGGCATGTCGGACATTGAAACATGCAGGCGTCGGAAGGCAAGGGGTGCAGGCCAAGGAACGGGCGAGGGCGGAAATATCGAGGCTGTGCCGCGAGCAGGCGGGGCCGACGGGATCGTTCGATTCAACCTTCGAAGCATATGGACTGGCCGACCGAGTTGTCGGTGTCGGATTGGTCTGTGGTCATTTCCCGGGACTGGCGCGGGGCCGATTGGGAGCCCGTCTGGCGGACTTCGTTGACCTTGTCCACGAGAAGCTGCCATGTTTCTCGTTCCATGGTCAGAACGCGGAGGGCATCCTCCACGGCGTGGACGTCGCGCTGGACGTTGGCGTCGACGAGTTTGCGGTAAAGAAAGGCGTAGATGGACGCGACGCGCTGGCAAAGCTCGGGGTTCACGTCGTGGTTCAGGGCGGACTGCATTTCCGAAATAATGTTTTGCGCCCGGGTGAGGCGGTCGAAGGAGCGGGCGTAGTCCTTGGCCGCAAGGGCGTCGCGGGCCTGCGTGGTGAAACGGATGGCGCCGTCATAGAGCATGAGATGGAGCTGCTCCGGGGTCGCGGTCATCACGGCGTCGCGCAGATAGGGATTGTCAGCCGCTTCGGTCATGGCGCAGGTAGTATCGGACAGTGGCGCCTGGAGCTTGATCGCGGTTGCCGGTTATGGCGCCCGGTCGTGCTACGGGTTATCGCGGCGGGGCGAAGAGGCCGCTACTGCCCCGCAAGCTGGGCCAGCGTGTTGAGCGAGTTCTGCTGGTCCTGGAGAGCTGCCAGCGCCGATTCCAGTCCTGCGAACTGCGTTTCCAGCCGCGAGCGCTTCGCGGCCAGCAGTTGGTTGAGCTGGTCGATCCGATTCTGCAGCAATTCCTGCTGGTCCAGAAGAACGCCGTCGTGCTGCGTGATCAGGCCATCGGTGCCGTTGGACAGCTCGTCCATGACGCCGTCGATCACCGCGCCGAAGCCGGTGTCGGGCGAGGAGAACAGCTCCGCGACGCGGTCCGGCGACTGGGCGTAGACTTGACGGAAGCGTTCTTCGTCGAACTCCAGACGGTTGTTCGAGGAACCGGCGTTTGCACCGGTTCCGAATGCCGGGCGAATGCCGATGGCGGACAAGCGGCTGATGGAACTGGAGTCCCCGTAGGAGCGGAGCAGGAGGGACCGGAGCCGGTTACGGACCTGGTTGACCGTGCGATCGCCTTGCAGCGGTCCCCGCTCCAGCGACTCCTGGTTGAACGCCGTGGCCGTATCGATCTGCGACTGGAGGTCGTTGTAGCGCGAGACGAATGTGCGGATGTCCTCGATAACCGACTCGATGTCCTCGGTCACGGAAACGGTTACTTCGTCACTCCCGGCGGAGAGCAAATTGAGAGAAAGACCGGGAACGGCGTTCTCGATCGTATTGCTCGTTCCCGTAACCAGAATCGAAGACGCACCGTCGCCTCCACCGACGGAGACGACCGCGTCGCGAGGACGGCTCAGCGTGCTGAAGTCAATCGCCAGGTCACCTGAGTCGACAGTCAACTCGCCCGCCGCGCCGGCGACCTCGGAAGTAAGGGTCAGGCTGTAGGGGCGCACGCCGCTGCCGTCATTGACGATATTCGCGGCGACCGCGCCGCCGGCGTTGTTGATCCGCGTGACAAGGTCGCGCAGCGTGTCGCGCCCGCCGACGTTCACGCGAATCTCGAGCGTACCATCGATGTAGTTCTCGTTGGCCGATGCCGTGCCCGTCAACTTGAGATCGCGAGCTGTCCGGCCGCCTTCCTCGTCCTCGATGGTCAGTCGTCCGTCGCCGCCCGCCTGGTCAACAACGACCAGGCCGTCGCCCGTGTCGTTGATTCGCCCTTCAATTACGCCGCCGCCCGCATCGTTGATGGCCTTGATGACGTCGCCGAGGTCGCTGGTCAGGGCGGAAAGGGCGACGGTATGCACGCCGCCGGCCGAGTCGGTAATGTTGAACGAGCCGATCTCCACACCCGCGCCGTTGTTGAACTCGGAGAGTAGGGTGTTCTCCGTGATGTACTGGAACTGGGCGTTGCCGCCGTTGATGGAGCGCCGCGCTCCGAGCGAATGCGTTCCGGCCAGACCGAGGTCGGCCGCAAGTGAGCCGGATTGATCGGCCACGATGACGTTTCCGCTGCCGCCGGAATCGTCGGTGAGCTGGATTCCATTGCGGGCGGCGTTGATGGAGGCGGACAGCCCGAGTCCGCTTCCTTCCGTAGCGGTATTGATGAGGTCGATGACGTCCTGGAGCGTACGGGCGCTGGTCAGGTCGACATCACCGGATTGACCGGCGGCATCGGTCAGCGTGATGACGCCCGTCGTGATGCCGCGCCCGCCGCGAAGGGAATTCAGGAGGACGCTGTTGAGTCCGCCCAGCAGGGGGCGCGAAGAGGCGGTCGCACCGGCTTGGTCGCCGCCGAACGTCAGACCTTCAATTCCCAGATCGCGGGCGGCGGTGGAGTCGCCGGCATTGACCTGTACGGAAACCGCCGGGTCAAGCGCGGTGAGAACAATACCGTTTCCATCGGCGGAGATGCTCGCTTCCACGATTCCGTCGTTGCCCGTCGCGTAGTTGATTGCCCGAAGTACATCGCCGATGCTCGCAATTCGATAGGCGTCGCGCCCCACGATGGAGGAGGACGAGACATTTCCCGAGATGCCCAAGTCTGCCGTCGTGTTTCCGCTCACATCCTCGACGATCAGCTTCT
Source organism: Phycisphaerae bacterium (assembly GCA_024102815.1). NCBI lineage: Bacteria > Pseudomonadati > Planctomycetota > Phycisphaerae > Phycisphaerae bacterium. Next base: position 108,410 of record JAGFJJ010000010.1, on the reverse strand, counting down.
TGGCATTTTCGCCCGTCAGGCCGGTGTTGTCGGTGATCTGAAAGCTCGAGTTGACCAGGCCGAGCCGCACGGAGACGCCGGCCGCTTCCGTCGCACTGTTGATTCGATTCCGCAGGTCGGCCACCGTACGGATGGGATCCTGGTCGGGATCCGCCAAGTCGATCTCGACGGACTTCCCGGCGCGATCGGTGATGCGGATGACACCAAGCCGGACACCGTTCCCGTTGTTTAACGCCCGCAGGTCGGTGTTGAGATTCTGGGCGAGGATTCCGTTCAGGTTGACGTCGAAGTCGCCGTCGCTGGTGCTGAAGCTGAGGTCCGCGCCGGGCTGTAGCTGCGTCGTCCGCCCGATGCCGTTGCCGTCGTTCAAGAAAGACAACGGTGTGGCATCGTCCAGATGGATCAGGTCCAGTCCGTCGAGCCGCGCCGTGGTCGTGCTGCCGGCGATGCCCAGATCGGTCGCGGTTGTACCGCTGGCCTTGTCAGCCACGATCAGGCGGCCGGCGGTCGATCCTTCGGCGAATTCGTTCTGGTCTTCAATGACGATGCGCTCTCCTGAGGCTCCATTACCGTCCACGCCGGTGACGCGAGCGCGGACGTTGATTCCCGCAGCGTTGTTGATTGCGTCGAGCACGTCCGTCACGGTGACGGCGCGCGTGAGATCGATCTCGGCCGAATTGCCGGCACGGTCGGTGATCACGACGGTTCCGCGACGTACGCCCGAGCCGCCATTGAGCACGGCCAACTTGGTATCGGGGTCCACGCGACCGCCGACTTCGATGGTGAGGGTGCCGGATCCGACGGGGGTCTGATCGGCGTCCGCAAAGCCGCGACTGACCACGGCGTGATTCGAAACCAATGATTGAACGCGAAAGCGGTAAGAACCGGGGGCTGCATCGGAAGTGGCCTGGGCGGTAAGGATGGATTCGTTGCTGCTGATGGTCTTGAATCCCCGGAAGAAATTCTTGTCATCGAAACGAGCGGCTGCCTGGCGAAGGGCGAGGAGTGAGGCCGACAACGCCGCCAGTGCCGTTCGCTGCGTGTCAATGCCGGTGACCCGTTTCTGCAGCGCTTTGATCGGCCCGCGCTCCAGCTCGATGAGCTGATCGATCAACTGCGCGGTATTGATGCCGGAAACGAGTCCGATGCCACTGGAGATTCCGCTCATAACGCCTGCCTTGGTTCAGGGGGGTGGGTAGCGCTGGTCGTGGAAACGGGTCCCCGGAGTATCGGACGAGCGCGCACCGCAACCCATGTCTGTTATCGGCACGGTCCGCAAACTCCCTTCAGGATTGAGTGCGGGAGTGCCTCTCGTATTCGAATAGGCTGCGAGAGGACGCTCTCAGGCACGAGTATGACGCGTGTATCAGTTATCAGGAGAGCAAGGCGAGGACCAGATTGGGGACGGAATTGGCGATCTGGAGCACGCTCTGGGTGCTCTGGACGAGAATCTGGGCGCGGGTCAGGGCGGATACTTCCTCGGCCAGGTCGGCGTCCCGGATGACCGATTCCGACGCAGTCACATTTTCCAGTGCGACCTGCTGCGCCCGCACGTTGGGATCGATAATGTTGCGAACGTAGGAGCCGATTCGTCCGCGCGATGAAGCGACCTGGTTGATCGCTTCGTCCACGATGCGCTGGGCCGTGGCATAGTTCTGGGATTCCAGGTCGTTCTCGCCGCCGGCGCGAACGGTGTAGAGCAGGCCGGTTACTGCGTTGCCCAGGGTTGTAGTGTTGATCGCATCCAGGCCGACGAAGAGCTGACCGTTGGGGGCGACCTCCGGCGTGAGCTGAAAGACGCTGCCGCCGCCGGCGATGGAGAAGCTGGCCGAGGACAACGTCTGAGCGAAGGTCTGGGTCAGGTGGATCTTGGCGTCGAGCGCGCCCGAGCGAACCTCGGCAAGCAGTCCGCGAACCGACGCCGAAGCGCCGTTGATCAGGACGCCGGCATCCTGACCTTCAGCGCGGGACGTCGTGTTGGCGTTGCTGGTGGTAACGAAATTGCCATCGATGGCGGAGACTGAAACAAACGCGTCCGATCCCACTTCCGTGCTCGTAAGGATGAGCGCGCTGGCGGCGGTGCCGATGGCAACCGCAGAAACAACGGCCGAAACGCCGGTGCCTGCCGCGACGACGGAGATGGCGTCACGGGCCTCGGCGAGCGTCGTCCCGCTGGCAAAACTCAGGAGCTGGCTGCCGAACCGTCCCTGAATCTGAATCGTCGTGGCCGACAGGGTGGACGTTCCTCCGGCGGTCTGCCCGACAAACGCAAGGCGAGCCGTTTGGGCGGATTGCGTGACCCGGACGGTGACGTCCTGCGTTTGTCCATGTGGAATGCGTGCGGAATACAAGGCGAGTGACGCAATGGCCGCCGGCGGAACGCTGGAAAGTTGATACGCGCGGCTTCCATCGAGCAGGCGCTCACCGGCGAATTCCGTGGTGTGTCCGATTCGATCGATGCTCTCAAGGATGGCATCGATTTCCTGCTGATTGGCGCGGATCTCGGCCTGGGACAGTCCAGCTTCGTTGGCAGAAGAAACAACAAGTTCCTGCAGGTCCAACAGAAGGGCGGAGACTTCCGCGAGCGCGGCCTCGGCGGTGGAGAGCACGTTGCTCGCCCGCGCGGAATTGTCGATGGACTGCGTCGTCGCGGAGATTTCGGAACGGAGCAGCTCGGAGATGATGAGCCCGGCGGGATCATCGCGGCCGCGGTTGATGCGCAGGCCGGTGCTGAGGCGCTCCAGGCGCAAGTTGAGATCGGCCTGGTTCTGCGCCAGTTGATGGATCGCGCGAAGCGCGGGTACGTTGGAGTTGATTCGACTCATCACGTCGTCCTTGACGTGACGGGCCGGCGATCTATCCGGCCCCGTAAGCGATACAGCCGTGTATCGCTGATTTCGTCGGCGTTCGTCCGCGGGTCCGTCCCTTTCCGTGCAGGGGCATTAGGGGTATTCCCCAGCGGCGCGAACCAATTGGATTTTCGGACGCTTCGGAGATGACCTTGACTTAAGGCGCCCCGGAATCGGAATCCTGCTCCTTGTGGCCGGCGCCGGAAGAAACAAACCGGCCGGGACGGGGTCCCGGCCGGTTCGTGGCTGATTCGCGTGCTATTCTGCCCAGGATTAGCCGAGCAGGGCGAGGACGTTCTGCGGGGCGGCGTTGGCCAGTTGCAGGACGGCCGTCGACGAATTCACGAGGATCTGTGCCCGCGTGAGGTTTGACGTCTCGACGGCGAAGTCGGCGTCGCGGATAGCGCTCTCGGCCGCGGTGACGTTTTCACGGGCCACACGCAGGGAGTTGACCGTGCTGGCGATCGTGTCCTTCTGGAAACCGCCGAGCCGCCCGCGGAGGCTGGCGATCTGATTGATCGCGGAGCGGACGATACGCTGGGCCTGCGAGAAGTTCTTGCTGCTGAGGTCGTTGGCCTGTCCGGTGCCGAGCGAGGACAGGAAGCCGACGGTGGACTCGCCGCTGCCCAGTCTGGCCGTGGAAACTTCCCCGATGCCCACGGATTCCTGTCCGCTGAGGCCCACGGTCGGCGAAATGGAGAACGTGGCACCGCCGCCGGTGATTTCGAAAGCTGTCGAGGTCTCGGTGCTTGTTCCGCCGCCGAATGCCTCGCTGAGCGTCAGGTCGAGCGAAAGATCGCCGGCACGGACCGCCGCGTTCAGGCCGTCCACGATGGCGCTGTTTCCGTTGATGGTAAACGTCCCGTCCGTGCCATAGGTCTTGGCGTCGCTGACGCCGATGGCGTCGCCCAGGGCCGCGCCGGAGTTCTCCAGGACCGTGACGGCGACGCTTGCGTCCGAACCGAATTCCGTGCTGGAGAAGCTGATCGTCGGCGTGCCGGCGCCGTCGGCGCCCAGAAAAGCCGATGCACGGACACCGGTGAGGTTCGTTCGGTCGTTGATGGCCGTGACAATGTCGGCAGCCGCCGTGCCGGACGCGAAGCTGAGCAGTTCCGAGCCGTAATTACCACGGATCTGGATGGTGGTCGTGTCGCCGAGCGTGCCGTTTCGTACGCCGGAGCCGTTGCCGCCCCCGAGGACGGCGCTGATCGAAGCGCGAGTCGAGGCGGTAACGCGACTGATGCTGACCTGGCGGAACGCACCTGCGGCGATCTTGGCGGAGTTAATCTGCACGCGGTCGAGGTGATCGAGCGTTGCGCCCGTCGGCTCGTTGATGTTCACGCCGGAGGTTGTGAAGTCGAACGTGCCGTTAAGCAGCTTGCGATCACCGAAGGCCGTGGCCTCGGCCAACCGGTTGATGGACTGAAGAATGGAGTCGATCTGATTCTGATTGGCGGTGATCTCTTGTTCGGTCAGGCCGGCGTCGTTGGCGCTCTGGTCGACCAGGGCTTCGAGATCGAGCAAGAGGGAGCTGATTTCCTGGAGCCCGCCCTCCGCCACGGCGACGATCGTGTCGGCGCGATTGGCGTTCTCCACGGCCTGGTCGATGGCCCGGATGGTGGAGCGCAAGGTCTCGGAGGCGATCAGACCGGCGGGATCGTCCTTGCCCGAGTTGATGCGCAGGCCGGTGCTCAACCGGCCCAGGGCCTGGTTGAGCGACTGGTTGTTGATGGACAGTGCGCGACGGGCGATCAGCGATTCGACGTTGGTGTTGATCCGACTCATCCTGGTTCGTGCCTCCCAAGGCGCCGCGACGTTTCCGCGGAGAGCAAACCGCCATCCGTTACGAAGTCAGCGTCGCAGACTGTTGCCGCCGATCCTTACTCGGCGACGGGCTGTTCGTGTGACCCTCTCGACCACGCAGACCGGTCGTTGCCGCGAATCCTCGTCCTGCTTCGACCAAGTCCCATACTCCTTTGCCCGGCGTCCGCATACACATGCGACGGCGAATGACGCCTCGAACGGCTTACCGCCCCCGGTGAAATCAAGGGGGGATAACAAAGCAAGCATCGACCTGCCGATAAACGGCCTTTAGTACATTCGGACCCCACAAGCGGACCCTGAAGGACGCGGTCGAATCCGCCATCCTTCAGATCCTGTTACAGGACGTCCCCGACGAGCCTGAACGCTCGCCATGAGCCTTTTTTTGGGACGTTCGCGATTGGAAGGTGAGTCCCCCGAAAATCTTGCGGCCCGGGTCGATTGGAATTCTCGGAACAAGGAAGCCGACTCCGGTAGGACAGGACTTTGATCCCCAGGGACTGGGTCCGCTCTGCCCCTGTGCCGTCCGGGCTGCTTTGGGGTTGGAAAACAACGAGGCCGTCCGCGCCAGATAGCGCCGACGGCCTCGATTCGATTCCTCGCAGTGGCCAGTCGGTCAGGCCATCGCCGCTGATGAAATCTTCTCGTGAATCGTCTTCGCGATGATGGCGTATACGTTGCTGGGGATGACGTCGATTCGCAGCACGCCCGCAAGTTCCTCGATGTCCGCTTCGATGGAGGGGAGCAACTCCACAAGAACATCCATATCGATGTGGGCGAACCGGGCCGACTCCATGCACGTACGCACGACCGAGTCCGTGTCGGGAATCTCGCAAAGCAGTTTCGCGATCGAATCGGATGCGTTGAGAATGCGCGCGATGGTTGCCGTGTCGCCCTCGCCGGGATTGGCCGACTGGTGCAGGTTCACCGCGACCGCGATCATGTCCGGCAGGGCCCAGTACTTCAGGATCATCGCTGACACCTGGGAGTGGGCGACCTCGATGAGCTCAATTTCCTGGTCGGCCGTGAACGTCTTACCCCGCGGGCAGAATTCCCGGCTGATCGGTTCGTACGCCTCGGGGAAGGATTCCGCGAGAATCGGCAGGCCGATATCCGCCAGCAATGCGCTGATGAACACTTCCTCGCGGAACTTGGGAAGGATGCGGTCGGCAATGCGGCTGGCCACGACCGACGATGCCAGCGAGCGGCGCCAGAAATAGCTCATGTCCAGGCGGGTGAGATGCTTCTGGGCCATGCGATCGACGAGGAATCGGCCGAGGATAAGCGAACGCGTGCGCTTCGGTCCGAGCAACGTCAGCGCCTGGCGCAGCGAGACGATCTTCTGACGAACACCGAACAACGCGGAGTTCACCAGGCGAAGGATCTCGCTCACCGTTCCTGCGTCGGCGGACAGCACCCGGACGAGATCATCATATTTGAAGTTCGGATCCTGCATGAGTTCCAGGAACCGCGTAACGACCTGCGGAACAGAGGGGACGGCGGCCGACCTTTTGAGACCTTCGAGCACCTTGGCATTCATCAGAACCTTACTCCTGGCCCGCGCTTCTGAAACGGCGCGTGGCAGACCTACTTGGGGCGCAGGACCGAAAATATCGAGCAGCAGTCTCCGCAACGGCAACGGCGGATGAGCGGACGCAACCCGGGCGGAGGGCGCGGAGCGGCGTCGGCCACTGCTGCGACAGCGGTACATCGGCGAGTCGGGGGAAACGAATAAGGACGCGACCGGTCACCGACCCGGCGAGCCGGGGCCGAATCGCGATGGACCACGGTCCGTGCCATCACCTCTGCAATCTTGAACCACGGACGGGACGCCGAGGACCGAGGGTTGTCCCGCGCTTCGGGCGGATTCAAGTTGACGGTTCGCGCTGGTTCCCATAAAACCTGATTGTCGCTGGGTGTGCCTGCGTTTGTGCGGGCTGAGAGCATAGCCCTCGAACCTGATCAGGGGCGCGCGGTGCGGTCGCCGCGGCGTGAGCCTGCGTAGGGAAGCGACATCCGCTCTGGGGCACATCCCTGCTCCCTGCTGATGCCGGCTTTCCCGTTCCGCTCAACCCCGTCGGATGTGAATACCGTGAAGGAGTCGATCATGCCATCGCCGCGCAAAGGCGTTGTGACAAAATCCGCCAAGGCATCGAAGGATTCCGTTCTGGGGACCACCGGTTCAAACGGCACGAAGCCGTCAAAAACCGCACCGAAAAAGAGCGCGAAAAGGAACGGGACGCAAGCCAAACGCGGAGACGGAAACGGCCAGAGCAAACATTCGACGTCCAAGAGAGGTAAGCACGAGGGTGCCGCTGCGGCGTTGACGACTCCCTCCGCATATGTTGCTTCTCGCAAGTCTTACGTTGCAGGGAAGCTCCATTCCGATGTTCGCGTCCCCGTTCGTGAGATCGCTCTGACGCAGACGAATGCATCCGGGTCGAACGGCGCGTCCCGAGCCCAGAATCCCCCCGTCTACGTATATGACACCTCCGGCCCGTACACCGACCCCGATGTTTCCATCGACGTGCGGAAGGGGCTGGCTCCGCTCCGCCGTGATTGGATCCTGGAGCGAGGCGACGTCGAGCCCTACCAAGGACGTGCAATTCAGCCGAAGGACAACGGGCAGAGGCAAGACGCGGGGCATGCTCGCGTGGATCAGCCGTTCCCGACCGGCGTGCAGCGCCGCCCCTTGCGGGCACGATCAGGCGGCAACGTCACCCAGATGCACTACGCTCGAGAGGGCATCATCACGCCCGAGATGGAGTTCATCGCCATCCGCGAAAACCAGCGCGTGGAAGGGTACGAGGAACTGGCCAGGCAACAGCACCTCGGACAGCGCTTCGGGGCATTTATCCCCCGGGTGATCACGCCAGAGTTCGTACGCGATGAAGTGGCCCGCGGCCGGGCGATCATTCCCGCCAACATCAATCATCCCGAAATCGAGCCGATGATCATCGGCCGCAATTTCCTGGTGAAGATTAACGCCAACATCGGCAACTCTGCGGTGACTTCCACCGTCGAGGAAGAGGTCGAGAAGATGATCTGGGCCACGCACTGGGGCACGGACACGGTGATGGATCTTTCCACGGGAAAAAACATTCACGCCACGCGAGAGTGGATCCTGCGCAACTCGCCCGTTCCCATCGGTACGGTGCCGATCTACCAGGCGCTGGAGAAAGTGGACGGCAAGGCAGAGGAACTCAAGTGGGAGATCTTCCGCGATACGCTCATCGAACAGGCCGAGCAGGGCGTGGACTATTTCACGATTCATGCCGGCGTGCTGCTGCGCTACATTCCGCTGACCGCGCGCCGCGTGACGGGCATCGTCTCGCGCGGCGGCTCGATTCTCGCCAAGTGGTGCCTGGCCCACCACAAGGAGAACTTCCTCTACACGCACTTCGAAGACATCTGCGAGATCATGAAGACCTATGACATCTCGTTCTCCCTGGGCGATGGCCTTCGTCCGGGGTCAATCGCCGACGCCAACGACGCGGCACAGTTCGCCGAGCTGGAGACGCTGGGCGAATTGACCCAGATTGCCTGGAAGCACGATGTGCAGGTGATGATCGAAGGTCCCGGCCACATCCCCATGCACATGATCAAGGAGAACATGGACAAGGAGCTGTCCATCTGTCACGAAGCGCCGTTCTACACGCTCGGCCCGCTCACCACGGACATCGCTCCCGGATACGACCACATCACCAGCGCCATCGGCGCGGCCATGATCGGCTGGTACGGGTGCGCCATGCTCTGCTACGTGACTCCCAAGGAGCACCTGGGACTGCCGGATCGGGAGGACGTTCGCCAGGGCGTGATCGCCTACAAGATCGCCGCCCACGCCGCTGATCTGGCGAAGGGGCACCCGGGGGCGCAGCTCCGCGATGACGCACTCAGCAAGGCCCGGTTCGAGTTCCGCTGGGAAGACCAGTTCAATCTTTCGCTTGATCCCGAACGGGCCCGGTCGTTCCACGACGAGACACTCCCCCAGGAGGGCGCCAAAACGGCCCACTTCTGCTCCATGTGCGGCCCGAATTTCTGCTCGATGAAGATCACCCAGGATGTACGCGATTACGCCGCCAGCCACGGCGTGAGCGAAAACGAGGCAATCCAGCTTGGCATGGCCGAGAAGTCCGAGGAGTTCCGCAAGAGCGGGGGGCAAGTGTATCGGACCTAGCGGTGTGCGCCCCGATCCGGCTGGCTTGTTTCAGGGCCGGCTGATCGGGTATCCTTCTCGGCACGGGAGAGGAGACAACGCTGTTCGTCGCAGGGGGTGTGCAAGCGCGACAGGCGGTTTCGTTCGCTTGCTTACACCTGCCGAAGGCATCGCATTTCTCCAATAGGGTAGGTCTTACCTCTGCCACGGGTCGGGGCGAAGTTCGCGGCACCCTGAACTCGATCGCGCATCCGCAACGACCGCGCAATGGCGTCGGAAGCAACGTCAGACGGAACGGGGGCAGTCTGAACACATGGAACTACCACGTCGTACACGCGGCGATGAGCTGCTGCGCCCAGGCGCACTGGTCGAACTCCGCCGCCGGTTGCGGAGCATCGCACCCCGGCACGATCTCGCGACCGTCATCGCCTGTGCCTTCGATCATCGCACGCGCATGTTGCCGTTCATTTACGCGGACCTGCGCATGGCTCCCGCGGGCGTTCGTGCCATCGGCTCCGCCATGGCCGACGTGGGGTTCGCCAAGACCCGGATCGTCCTCCAGCAGTGGAACCGCCAGTTCCGTCCCTCGATGATGCAGCTCGACGGCCGGACGCCGGACATCTTCATGGTGTCGAGCATGGCCCTTCACACCGCGGCGTGCAAGACGCTGATCCGGGATGTCTGCCGGATCGATCCCGCACATCGGCCGCTGGTTATCGTGGGCGGGCCGAAAGTCATTTACGAACCCTGGGACGTGTTTGGCACGGATCCCAACGATCGCTGGGGAGCCGACGTCGCCGTCACCGGCGAGGAGTACGTCTTCCTGAGCCTGCTCGAAGCGCTGCTGCACGAGCGGTCGAACGGGGAGCCGATCCGCGCCACGTTCCTTCGCGCCCGCGACCGAGGATTGCTCGACAGCATTCCGGGACTCGTGTTTGCTCGATCAAGCCTGGACGGGGTCGCGGAAGATCTCGTGGACACGGGCATCCAGCGGCTGGTGAGCGATCTCGATGAACTGCCTCACCCTGTGCTGGGGTACCAACTGCTTGAGCCGCCGAGTCGAGCGATGACGCTGTCCGCGCGGGCGCTTCCTGCTACGGAGGTAAGACGGTACAGCCCAATCGGCTCGCTGGTCCTGACGTTCGGCTGCAAGTTCGCGTGTCCCTACTGCCCAATTCCCGCATACAACCAGCGGCAGTATCGCGTCAAGAGCGGCGAACGCATCGCCGACGAAATGACGCGGATCAACCGCGAGTTCGGTTTGAAGACGTACTTTGGAGCCGATGACAATTTCTTCAATCACGAGGAGCGAACGCTCGAAATCGTCGAGACCCTCGCGCGGGTGCGGGGCAGCAACAGCGATCCGCGCAAGCAGTTTCGATGGGCCACGGAAGCGACGGTTCACGATACGCTGAAACTCCAGGAGCATCTCCCGCTGATCAAGCGGGCCGGACTCCGTTCACTCTGGATGGGCGTGGAAGACATGACCGCGACGCTGGTCAAGAAGGGGCAGAGCGTCGACAAGACCAGCGAAGCCTTCCGTTTGCTGCGAAAGAACGGCATTCACCCCATGCCCATGATGATGCACCACGACGAGCAGCCGCTGGTCAGCATCGGGCCCAAGCCTTACGGCCTGCTCAACCAGGTGCGGTTGCTCCGTAAGGCCGGTGCCGTGAGCATGCAGGTGCTCATGCTGGTTCCCGCCACCGGTTCGAAGCTCTATTCAGAGACCTACACATCGGGCATGGCCTACGAAAGCGTGGGCGGCAAACAGATCGAAGAACACATGCTCGGCGGAAACCACGTCGTGGCGTCCAACCACGCCAAACCCTGGCGCAAGCAGATCAACATCCTGCTCGCCTATGCCTACTTCTATAACCCCGTACGGTTCGCTTGGTCGCTCGTTCGGCCCAATACGGAGCTTCGCGCTGCGGATCCCTTCTGGCAGGTGCTGGGCATGATGGGTCTGGCGGAAACCGTCAAGAGGACGATCGGCTGGGCCCTGCGGCTTCGGCTCGGGAGGATTCGGCGCAAGTCTGCCCCGCCGATGAGTCGTGTCCCGCTGTTGAGCATCGACGGTACACCGGCGAGCCACGCGCTTCCCGGTATGGTTCAGCTTGGCATGGAATCGAAGGTGCAGATCAACGTGCCCTCAGCGGGCCCACGGACGACGGCGCTGCCCGTTCTTGCCTCGTCTTCCTGAGCGACGGGCCGATGCGATCGGGCGCCCACTTGCGCAAGTGACATCACATCATATCGCAGGTTTCGTTCGGCGCTTCCGTCGGATGCCGGTCGATCGGTCCGGCATCACACTCCAGGGTCGGCGGTTGCTTATCCAAGGATTTCTGGCCGAACCGTACGTTTCCTGTTCGCAATCTACCGTTCTATAAGAGGTTATATTGCTATCAAGAAATGGCTTGCTTTCCCCCGTCCAGAAACCTAACATATGCCAAACAATAGGCCCGGAAGGATCGGAGGCCCAGCGGTGTCCGGTGTGGACGACATTCTCGCTTTTCAGGGTCGGTTCGGCGGGCGGGTGGTCCGGTTGGGCGATCCCGACCGGTCCGCGGAGCGGCCCGCTTCGCCCAGGCACGACCCGCTTGCCGTAAGAGGAGAGACGGGCGTCGCCGCAACGCTGGGCGACGATCTGGCGAAAGGTGGTCTGCACGAGTGGTTCGGCGTGGCCGCATCGGCGGTTGATGCCCCCGACGCCCCCAATCGCGGTGCTTACCGCGACTGGATACCACCGCTGCTGCCCCTGGTCCATGGCGTGAGGCGGTTCCTCGCCCGCGCCGACGGCGGGCATTGGACGATCTGGATCGGGCGGCGCTGTTTCCCCTACGGCAAAGTCCTGGTCGGTGCGGACGGCGACCGGCGAAGTCTCGAAGGCTCGATCTTCGCCCCGGCCGATCGCCCCGGCGATCGCCTGTGGGCCGTGGACCTGGCGCTTCGCTGCCCAGCCGTGGGCGTTGTCATCGCCGATGGCAGCGGGTTCGACATGGCCGCCACGCGGCGCGTGCAGCTCGTGGCCAGAACGAACGATACGCCCGCGTGGCTTGTTCGCCCGCCCTGGGAGGTGAACCTGACTTCGGCAGCGCAGACGCGCCGGTGGGTGCGCTGGGAGTCGCGAAGCGACGGATCAGCGGAGGACGAGGCGGACGTGCTGAATGCGCGATGGCGCATCGAGTTGTTGCGTTGCAAGGGAGGGCAGCCGGAACGGCGCCCGCGCGTGCGGGTGGTGGAGTGGGACCGTGGCCAAGGTGCTCTCCGTGTACTTGCCCCGCTGGCCGGTGCAACTGGCGATGCGGGAACAGTCCCCGGCGCGCGGCAGCGCGTGCAGGCATGATCCGCGCCGCCCGCCCGCGCAGCCGGTCGCCGTGCTGCTCGTGTCCCGCGAGCGGGGAAAGGAGTGGATCGCCTGCGCCTGCGAGCGCGCCGAAGCGAAAGGGGTGCGCCTGGGCATGGGTCTGGCCCATGCCCAGGCGTTGCTTCGGGGAACAGACGTATGGGTACGGCCGTTCACGCCCGAGGAGGACGCGAAGCGGCTGCGACGCCTGGCGCTGTGGGCGCAGCGTTTCTCTCCGACGGTCGCGGCCGACGCGCCGGACGGACTGCTGCTGGATGTGGCCGGTTGTGAACACCTCTTTGGGGGGGACGGGACGATGGTCGCGCAGGTTGATCGCTCGCTGAGGAAGGGGCGACTGTCCGCCCGGCTGGCGCTGGCTCCCACGGTGGGCTGCGCCTGGGCGATGGCCCGCTTCAACGAGGATCACATTACCATCGTCGAGGCCGCGCATGTTCGCGATGCCCTCGCGCCGCTGTCGGTGGCGGGGCTGCGCATCGATCCGGTCTTCGTCACGGCGCTGCACGAAGTGGGCATCGAGCGGATCGGTTCGCTGCTCGAACTTCCCCGCGAGGAACTGGCCTGCCGCTTCGGCGCCGATCTGCTGCGCCGGCTCGACCAGGCCACGGGGCTCACGGCCGAGGCGATCGTTCCTGAACGGGCGTCGACACCTCCTGAAGTATCACGCATGTTCGACGGAGCGGTGACCAGCCTGGAGGCGATCACGCTTACCGTTCGCGAGCTTCTTTTCGCGCTGGTCCTGCAACTGGAGGAGCGGGGCTGCGGCGCGCGGACGCTCGAAGTCGTCTTCCAGCGATTGTCGGCGGAGCCGTGGCACATCACGCTGATGCTCACCTATCCCTGCCGCAGCGTGCGGCATCTGTGGACGCTGCTCGGCCCCAGGCTCGAGCGGGTGAACATGGGCTACGGAGTGGAGTCCGTTGTCCTGCGGGCGTTGCGCATGGGAAAGCTCTCGGCCACGCAGATGCATTTCGCCCACGGCGAGGACGAGGACCGCCTCGCCCGGGACGAAGCGGCGCTGGGAGAATTCGTGGATCGGCTCATCGATCGGTTCGGTTCACGGGGCGTGCTGAGAATTTCGCCCGTGGCGACGCATGTTCCTGAAGAGGCGTTCCCGCTGGGGAAGTGGTCGGCGAAGCCGAAGCGGCAATCGCGCGGAGATGATGACGATCGCGCGGCCGCAGCGGCGGTGTTCGATCGACCTTCGCAGTTGCTCACGGTTCCCGAGCCGGTGCAGGTGATCTCCCTGGTGCCTGACGGTCCGCCCTCGTGGCTGCACTGGCGCGGGCGGGAGTTCGCCGTGCGGTGCGCCGGCGGGCCGGAGCGGATCGCCCTGCCGTGGTGGCGGTCGAAGCGCGACGGTCCGCCTTCGCCGGACGGCGGGCGGGATTACTACGCGGTTCAGGACGACTGCGGACGGTTCCTGTGGGTGTATCGGGACCGTGTCACCAAGGGATGGTTCGTGCATGGGCTGTGGGCGTAAGCGGGATGTTCCATCGTGCCCGATCTTCCTGACGCCAAAGCGCACGCGCATCCGCATGTTCAGCCTTCGACGACGCAGCGACGGGCGGGAACGAAACGGCGATCGCGAGATCCGTCCTACGCGGAACTGGCGGTCACGAGCAATTTCACGTTCCTGCGGGGCGCGAGTCATCCCGACGAGTACGTGCACCAAGCCGCGAAGCTCGGCTATGGCGCCGTGGCCGTCGCCGATCACAACACGCTGGCGGGGATCGTACGCGCCCACGTTGCCGCGAAAGAATCGCAGATTCCGTTCATCGTCGGCTGTCGTCTGATCTTTACGGAGCCGGAAGGGCTTTCACTTCTCGTCTATCCCACGGACCGGGCGTCGTATGGGCGCCTCTGCACGCTGCTGACCGTCGGCAAGCGCCGCGCGGCCAAGGCGGAGTGTCAACTGACGCTTGATGATCTGCTGGATCATCAGGAAGGCCTGCTCGGCGTGCTGTTGCCGTCCTCGGCTGACTGCGACGAAATGCCGCGTGAGTGGCATCGATTGCGAGAGGCATTCGATGACGATCGGCTCTCTCTCGGCGCGGCGCAGTTGTATGACGGGCGGGACCGGGCGCACGAGAAACACTGCGAAACGGTGGCGAAGCAACTGCGGGTCCCGCTGGTCGCCGTTCAGGACGTTTACTACCACGTCGCCGAGCGCCGCCCGCTTCAGGACGTGCTGACCTGCGTGCGTCACGGCTGCACCATCGACGAGGCGGGGTTTCGACTGTTCCCCAATGGGGAGCGCTATCTCAAACCTCTCGACGAAATCCGGCGACTCTGGCGCGATCGTCCGGGCGCGCTGTCGCGAAGTGCGGCGATCGCGGAGCGTGCCGGTTCGTTCAGCCTGGACCAACTTCGCTACGAGTATGCCGAGGAAACCTGCCCGCCGGGAATGACGCCGATGCAGCATCTCGAGGCGCTGACCTGGATGGGCGCGAAGGAGCGTTATCCCGGTGGTGTTCCGGATAAAGTCCGCGGGCAGATCGAGCACGAATTTGTCCTGATCGAGGAACTCAACTACGCGCCGTACTTTCTGACCGTGCACGATCTGGTGGTTTTCGCGCGTTCGCGGGGAATTCTCTGCCAGGGACGGGGCGCGGCGGCCAACTCCGCCGTGTGCTATTGCCTGGGCGTCACCTCCGTCGATCCGGATCGCATCGACCTGCTCTTCGAGCGTTTCGTCAGCCGGGAGCGCAACGAGCCGCCGGACATCGACATCGACTTCGAGCACGAACGCCGCGAGGAGGTCATTCAATACATCTACGAGAAGTACGGGCGGGACCGCGCCGGGCTCACGGCCGAGGTGATTACGTATCGCCGGCGAAGCGCCATCCGCGACGTGGGCAAGGCCCTGGGGCTCTCGCTGGACGCCGTGGACCGCATCGCCAAACGCGTGGATCGCTGGGAGAGGAATCCTTTCGCCGATTCGCAGTCGGGCGATGTGCCCGCGCAGCTTGCCGCCATCGGCTTCGATCCCGCCAACGAAACGATCAAGCTGTTCATTCAACTTGTCCGCGAGGTGCTGGGTTTCCCGCGTCACCTTTCGCAGCACGTGGGGGGGTTCGTCATCACCCGTGGAAAACTCTCCGAACTCGTGCCCATCGAGAACGCGGCCATGCCCGATCGCACGGTCATCGAGTGGGACAAGGACGACATCGACGCGCTGGGCATACTCAAGGTGGACGTGCTCGGGCTGGGCATGCTGACGGCGATACGGAAGGGGCTGGAGCTTCTTAATAGGCACGAAGGCACGAAGCCACGAAGGCACGAAGCAGATAGCGGGCAACAGGCGACAGGCAACGTGCAACAGGAAGAAGGTGCCGAGGCATGGAGACACGAACAGAAGAAGGAAAGAAGACGCGAAGCAAAAGGCGCCAAGATAACAAGGCAAGTGGAAAGAGAGGCTTGCGATGAAAATCAAGACATTTCGGGATCTGATTGCCTGGCAGAAATCAATGCTGTTGGCAAAGATGGTTTACGAGACCACTCGGACAATGCCCGATGTCGAAAGGTTTGGGCTGACGATTCAGATGAGGCGCAGTGCGGTCTCCATTCCGAGCAACATCGCGGAAGGCTATGCCCGGCAAAGCCGAACGGACTATCTCCGATTTCTTCGAGTCGCACGCGGTTCTCTTGCGGAGCTCGAAACCCAGTTGATTTTGTGCGAACAAATGGAGTTCCTTCGGTCGTTGGAAGCGATCAACGCCCTGCTCCAGGAAACGGACCGCGTGCTTCAGGGTCTCATACGGAGTCTCGAGAAATAGCCGATGAGCATGAAAGTACTTTCTGCCAGAATCCTGACCCTCCGTGCCTTCGTGCCTCCGTGCCTCCGTGCCTTCTTCCTTCCGGCCCTTCGTGCCTTCGTGCCTCCGTGCCTTCGTGCCTTTCCTTAGCCACCATTCCCCCCGAAGACCCGGCCGTGTACGACATGCTCTGCCGGGCCGACAGCCTCGGCGTGTTTCAGGTCGAGTCGCGGGCGCAGATGACCATGCTTCCGCGACTCAAGCCACGTTGCTTTTATGACCTCGTGATCGAGGTGGCCATTGTCCGACCGGGGCCGATCGTGGGTGAGATGGTCCATCCTTACCTGCGGCGTCGCAACGGCGAGGAGCCGGTGAATTACCCCGACGAGACCATTCGCCGCGTGCTGGGCAAGACGCTGGGGGTGCCACTGTTTCAGGAGCAGGTGATGGCCCTGGCGATTCAGGCCGCGGGGTTTACCGCCGGGGAGGCGGAAAAGCTCCGCCGGGCGATCACGGCGTGGACCAGCAAGTCGGACATCGCGGAGTTCCCCGGGCGGTTCGTCAGTGGGATGGTCCGCAACGGCTACAGTCGCGATTTTGCCGTGTGGTGCTTCGAGCGGTTCAAGGGCTTCAGCCAGTACGGCTTTCCCGAGTCGCACGCCGCGAGCTTCGCGTTGCTCGTCTACGCTTCGGCGTGGATCAAGTGCTACTACCCGGAGGTGTTCGCGGCCGCGCTGCTGAACAGCCAGCCGCTGGGTTTCTATGCGCCCGCGCAGATCGTCCGCGACGCCCAGGAGCACGGCGTCGTCGTGCGCGGCGTGGATGCTAATTACAGTGAATGGGATTGTACGTTGGAGGAAGAAGGCACGGAGGCACGGAGGCACGAAGGCACGGAGCAGACAAGAGGTAACGGGCAACAGGCAACAGGCAACAGGAAGAAAGAAGCCACGAAGCCACGAAGCCACGAAGCCACGGAGCCACGAAGGGGGAAGAGAGGCAACGGGCAACGGGCAACGGGCAACAGGAAAAAAGAAGCCACGAAGCCACGGAGCCACGGAGCGACGAAGGGGTGGAGAGGAGAAGCCAAGAAGGCACGGAGGCACGAAGCGACGGAGGGAAGGAAAGAAGAAAGCACGGAGGGGGGAGACGGGCCGGCGTTGCGCCTGGGGCTGCGGATGGTGGACGGACTGCGGCGGCGCGATGCCGACGCGATCGTGGAGGCGGTGAGGCGGTTCGGGCCGTTCGCTTCCGTCTTCGACCTGTGGCGGGCCAGTGAGGTATCGGCGTCCACGCTCCACGTTCTTGCCACGGCCGACGCGTTCCGGTCGATGGGACTTGATCGCCAGCACGCGTTGTGGGAAGTTCGCGCGCTCAAGGGTCGAGCGCTGCCGTTGTTCGATGGTATTCCGGAATCGCGTGACGGCGGGGTGCGCCTGCCCGCCGTCCCACCGGCCGACGATGTCACTCGGGATTACTGCTCCGTAGGGCTTTCGCTGAAGGCCCATCCGGTTTCATTTTTGCGCGAGCGGTTGAGCGGGCTGCGCGTGATCACCGCTGCCGAGGCCAAGGACGAGCGGGCATCGCCGTTCGGTCGTCGGGCGGCGGTGGGGGGTGTTGTGCTCTTTCGCCAGCGGCCGGGTACTGCCAAAGGGGTGATGTTCATGACCATCGAGGACGAAACCGCCCGCCTGGACCTGATCGTCCGGCCGGAGGTCTATGAGCGATTTCGAGACGCGGCCGTCTACGCCAGGCTGGTGATCGCTCGCGGGCGCATCGAGCGTCGGGGGTCGGTGGTTCACCTGCTGGTGGCGGGGTTCGAGAATATCGAGGATTGGGTTGCGGACCTGCCCCGGCGCTCACGCGACTTCCGGTAAATCTCCTGCCGGCGTCCGTACACAGATAATTCAGCGAATAAATTATATCTGAACCGCGCCATGTCGCGCACGAATTCCTCATTGCCGCCCGGCTGCGGCACAGAAAATGTAAGTAACTTAATTGCCGGATGCGCTCTCGGCGCGACACATCCGGCGGACGTTGATGGGGCGGAGCGATTCCGCTGCGGTGTGATGCGTCCTGGTTTGCCCGCCGATGTTGGGAGATACACTCATGTTCCCTCGTTACGCTTGCCGTACGCACTGCCTTACCTTTGCGGTCATCACGTTCGCCCTGACTCCCGCGTTGCGCGGTGATCCGCCGGAGTCGATGAAACTCTACGGCCCTTCGGGGCCTTCGCCGGCGATTCACGACGCGGCGACGGCGTTCGGGGCGCGTCATCAGATTACCATTGACGTTCACTCGGGACCGGTGGATTCCTGGATCGCCAAGGCCGGCGACGATGCTGACCTGATTTATGCCAGTGCCGGGTACATGATGACCCGTTTCGAGCGGACGGAGAGCCTGAAGATCGACCCGGCCTCGGTAACACCGCTGTACATGCGTCCGTCCGTCATTCTTGTTCGGCCCGATAATCCGCGGGGCATCCGCGACTTTCCCGACCTCCTGCAACCCGGGCTCAGGATCATGGTGGTCGAGGGATCGGGCCAGACCGCTCTGTGGGAAGACATGGCCGGCCGCTTCGCGGATGTCCGCGCGCTGCGTGAGCTACGGGCCAATATCTCGGTTTCCGCGGAAACGAGCGATGACGCCATGAAGCTGTGGCGGCAGCACCGCGATCTCGACGCTTGGATCACCTGGAACATCTGGTACATGCCCCTGCGGGACGAGGCCAAGCTGATCCCGGTGAGCGCGGACTACCGAGTCTACCGGCATTGCAGCGTTGCGTTAACGCAGCGTGGGGCGGAGAAGCCGGTGGCGCGGGAGTTCATCAACTTCCTCACCTCCCCGGAAGGGCAGGAGATCTTCACATCGTGGGGTTGGATGAGCCCCGGAGAGGAAGGGTCTCCGCTGGTCGTGAGGCGCGACATCTGCGCCGTCTGCCGGGTTGACGGGAACGACGGCAACGACGGACAGCCGAACGGCCTGTTGCGGATTCGCGAGTTGCTCAAGGAATACGAGGCAATCGGCGTTCCGCCGTCCGAGGTGCATCTGACCGCCGTGTTCGACGGCGATTCCGTGAGGCGACTGCTCAGCGACGCCGGTTACGCCAAGGCGACCAAGACTCCCGGTGCCAATCCCGACGGTTCGGCAGTCCGCGAACTCCTGGATATGGGCGTGCAGATCGAGGTGTGCGGCAAGTCGCTGGAAAAGCTGGGCTTGAGCAAGGCGGACCTGATACCGGGTGTGAAAGCCATTGCCTCGGCCTACCCGAGAATCATCGATCTTCAGGGACAGGGCTACGCCTACGTCGGGTTCTAGTCCGGCGAGCAGTTCAATTCGCTCACCGGAGCATGGCAAGATCGATGACGCAAGAAAGGCTGTGTTTCCCATGGATCCTGATCGGCGAGCGTTTCTTCGCAGGGCGGTGGCGATTGGATCGGGGGGGCTTGCAGTAGCCGCCTCACCGGCGCGGGCGAATTCATCTTCGCACATTGAGGCGGCACCGCAGGCCATGGGAGTGCTGGTGGACGTGGTCCGATGCAGCGGCTGTCGGCGCTGCGAGGCGGCCTGCGCAAAAGCCAACGGCCTTCCCGAGATTGATCCCGAGGAACTGGAAGACCAGTCCCTGTTCGAGCAAGCTCGTCGTCCCGGTCCCGATTCCTTCACCGTCGTCAACAGACGCACCTTCAACCACGATGACGGAACTTCGGCCGTGTATGTAAAGCAAAATTGCATGCACTGTGTCGATCCGGCATGTGTATCCGCGTGCCTCGTGGGTGCTCTGCGGAAACTGCCTGACGGGCCCGTGACGT
This sequence comes from Phycisphaerae bacterium, assembly GCA_024102815.1. Taxonomy (NCBI): domain Bacteria; kingdom Pseudomonadati; phylum Planctomycetota; class Phycisphaerae; species Phycisphaerae bacterium. The sequence continues at coordinate 88,653 of JAGFJJ010000010.1, read as the reverse complement.
ACGACGCGCAGAAGTGCATGGGCTGTCGCTACTGCATGGTGGCGTGTCCATTCGAAATGCCCGCCTACGAGTACGCCAGGCCGCTCACCCCGCGCGTCCGTCGTTGCACATTCTGTTTCGATGAGGATCACGCGAACGGGGGCACGATTCCGGCGTGTGTGCAGGCGTGTCCGAAAGAGTGCCTCATTTACGGCCGGCGCGAGGAACTGATTGCCAAGGCACATGAGCGTGTTGCCCGCCAGCCCGACGTGTACGTGGACCATGTCTACGGAGAGTTCGAGGCGGGCGGAACGTCCTGGCTGTACTTGAGTCCGGTTCCGTTCGAGCAGCTCGGGTTTCCGCCGGTCGCGGCAAGCTCCTGGCCCCGCCTGACGGAGTCGATCCAGCATGGCGTGTTCAAGCACTTCATGCCTCCCGTGGCGTGGTGCGCGATCCTGGGGCTGACCGCATGGCTCACGCGCCGTCGCGAAATCCCGTTTGGTGTCGACTCCGCCTCGAGCGACAACGGCCAGGTCGGCAGGGATCGTATCGCGGTCGTGCATGGTGACGTGTCCAGACTTGAGGAGTCCCACGATGAGCCACAGTGCGCTGCCGACATTCTCGCGCGTTAAGTTTCTTACCCCGGGAACGGCGATCCTGCTCCTCATGGCAGGACTGGGCGTGGCCTTCGGGATCTATCGTTTTGCGTTCGGCCTGCAGGCCAGCACCAACATGAACCAGGTCTATCCGTGGGGTATCTGGATCGTCGCGGACGTTTCATTCATCGCGCTGGCGGCCGGGGGGTTCGTTACGGCGGGCCTTGTCTACGTCCTGAATCGCCAGGACTATCACTTCCTCGTTCGCCCCGCGCTCCTGACGGCGTTGCTGGGCTACACGTGCGCCTGCATTCTACTCGCGGCCGATCTCGGCCGTTATTACAACATCTGGCATCCGCTTCTTCCGAGCATGTGGCAGGGGAATTCGGCGCTGTTCGAGGTCGGCATGTGCGTGATGTGCTATCTGTCGGTGCTGTATCTCGAGTTCGTTCCGGTGGTCTGCGAGCGCTTTCGTTTTGATGTTCGCCATCCCTGGCTGGGCGTTATCTGCGGGTCTCTGTATCAACTGCTCGAGCCGGTGATGATCGGCGTGGTGATACTCGGCATTGCGATCTCCTGCCTGCACCAATCCTCCCTGGGGCACGTCATGGTGCTGGCCGGTCCCAAGCTCCATCCGCTCTGGTGGACGCCCATTCTCTCCCTCCTGTTCGTGATGTCAGCCGTCGTAGCGGCAATTCCCACGGTGATGTTCGTATGTCTCTGGTCCTCGACTTCACTGGGACTGCGGCCGCCCATGCGACAACTGAGCCGTCTCGCAAGCTATCTGCCCGTTGTCCTGGGTGTGTATCTGGCATTTAAGATCGGCGATCTGCTGGTTCGTGGGAGCTTCGCCGAGTTGCGCCATTTCTCGTTGGTGTCCGCTGCCTTCGGACTGGAAGTCGGCGTCGGACTCGTTGTTCCTCTCGTCATGCTCATGTCATCGCGCGTGCTGCGTAGTCCCCGTGCATTGGGCGCAGCATGCCTGATGGTCATGTTCGGAGTCGTGCTCTATCGAACCAACGTGTACTGGCTGGGGTTCCGTCCGTTCATGGCGCCATACCGATATTTTCCATCACTTGCCGAGTGGGGGTTTACGATCGGGGTCCTCGCCGGCCTGATCGTGCTCTGGCGTTTCCTGGCAATGAATCTGGCGATCGTCGATTTCGTGCCGGAATGCGGGCGCTCCGTGGTGGATGCGCCACGGAGGATTGAGAAAGGCGCGGTGAGACATGGCGCCTGAGGCTCTGGGGGGCAATGGTCCGTTCGGCGCAGCCGAGAGTGGAGCACGCGGGTCGTGTCTGCGCCTCGCGGCGACGATGGCCATCTTGTTGACGGCTACGGCGACCACACTGGCGCAGGACAAGACGCAGGTGGACGCCGTTCCCGTCGAGACAAGCGTCGCGGAACCAGAGGAACACGCAACGAACTGTGGCAATTGCCACTATTGCGAGACGCCGAAGCATTCGGCCCCATGTCTGCGGAATCCCTGCACCCGGCATCTCGTCCCGACGGCGGAGCTCGCTGCGGTCAGTGACGTGATCGTTCTGGGAGTCCTGGAGAACACCTACCTGCCCGTTCCGTTCGACCACCGTGGTCATGCGGAAAAGGCGGAGATGGGCGACGGGTGCGCGACGTGCCACCACCATTCATCAGCGGGTCAGCCACCTCCCCCATGTCGAGCCTGCCATGATCCTGCCGCATCCGGTACGAGCGTCGATCTTCCGGGGCTGCGCGGCGCCTATCACCAACAATGCCTGGCTTGTCATCGGGAATGGAGCGATGAACGCGCGTGCGAACTCTGCCATCGGCGCAAGGCAGGGAGCCGTGTGGCGGCGGCACCCGGCCCCGGAGAGATACTCGGACGGATGCATCCACCCATCCCCTCACCAGCCGGGGAATTCTATGAAGGGTCGGCGAATCGGGAAGCGTCGGGACGCGTGCTGTTCCGACACGGAGAGCATGCGGATCGATTCGGTCTTCGCTGCGTGGATTGCCATCGGGAGTCGAGCTGCGCGCGCTGCCACAGCCGTAGTGACGAGGCGCGCCGGAATTCGACCCTGGTGGAGCACCACGCGCCCTGTGTGCGATGCCATCGCGACGACATGAGTCTTGCGGGACGGTCGGCCGGGCGCTGCGAGAAATGCCACATTCCTGACGGTACTCCTCTGCGCGGCTTGTTTGACCACGCCACCGTTGCGGGTTGGCCGTTGAAATCCTACCACGCCGGCGTGCCGTGCCGCAGTTGCCACGCGGACGTTCCGTTTGAGGCGCCTTCAAAAGAGTGCTCGGCCTGTCACGAGCCCTGGGATGCCGGCGCGTTCGACCATGCCATCACGGGGCAGGTTCTTGACGAGAATCACGCCGAGATTGATTGCAGCACCTGCCACCAAGATGGTCGCTACGACCGGCCCCCCGTGTGTACGGATTGCCACGAGGGAGAGATGCGGTTTCCGAACGGAGCCGATGGCGCTTCCGCCCGTTGAGAAATGTCACGTGCGAAGCTGCCGGTTGTAAGCGGCGACGATGTCGGGTTGGCCGAGTGTGCCCACGATCTTGTCGTCTTCGTCCGGTTGGATGACGACGAGTTCGCTGAGATTGGAGCGCATGAGGCTGTTGAGTGCCGCCAGCAGCGAGTCCCCCGGCGTCACCGTGATCGCGGGGCGGACGATGTCATGAGCGATGATGAGTTCCGGCACCGTTCCCAGATGAATAATGCTGCGGATATCGCGGCCGTCGATGACCCCGGTGAGCTTCCCTTCCTTGTCGACAACCGGAAAACAGTCCTGCGCTGACGTGGCATAACGATCCAGGACATCCGGAAAGCTCATTTCGTCGCGGAGCAGCACGGGCGCCAGTTCGCCCCGTCTTTCCAGAATATCACCGACGGTGACATAGCGGAGCACGGCATTGGCCATGCTGCCGATCTTGCTGGGGGCGTGGAGCCGTGACGGCAATTGCTCGCGATACAGCGTGAAGCGGCGGCAGAGGATGTAGCACAAGATGCAGACGAGCATCGATGGGATGAGCAGTCGATAGCTCCCCGACATTTCGTTGACCATGATGATGGTGGACACCGGCGTGTTCGCGGCGCCGGCAAAAAAGCCGGCCATGCCTACGAGGGCGAACGCCCCGGGCTGGATGTTCAACGAGGGAAAGAGATGCTGGCAGATGATGCCCGTCATGCCGCCGAGCGCCCCGCCGATGACGATGGCCGGTCCGAACACGCCGCCGCTGCCGCCCGTGCCGATGGTGAAGGAAGTCGTGGCGATCTTGGAAATGGCGATCAGCCCGAGAACGGTCACGGTAACATACGTGGGCCCCCAGTTCGCGGGCAGCATCGTGCCCAGGACACTCGCCGTGGGCAGCGCAATGACGTTGCCGTCGAGACACGATTGGACCACGCCATAACCGGTGCCGAGGGCTTCAGGCAGAAAGTAGCCGATGAGCCCGACGATGAGTCCGCCGATGGCCGGTTTGATGTGGTTCGGGATTCGCGAGGCGCGCTTGAAGGTCAAGTCGCGCACGGCGTAGAAGGCCGTCACGAAAAGCATGGCGGCGACGGTCAGCACGCCCGTCAGGAAGAGGTAGGGGAGCAATTGCGCGACGGAGTCGAAGGTGAAGGGTGGCGCTCGAAACAGGGGCTCGAATCCGAATACGCCTCCGAATGTGCTGTAGGCCACGATCGAGGAAATGAAGGACGGCACGAGCACTTCATGCTCGAAATCCGGATCGCGATAGAGCACCTCGGCCGCAAAGAGCGCGCCAGCCAACGGTGCGTGAAAGATCGCCCCGATTCCCGCCGCCAGGCCCGCGGCCATGAGTATCCGCCGTTCCGCAGGCGGAACGCCGAGCCATTGTCCGAGCACCGATCCGAATCCCGCGCCGATTTGGGCAATGGGGCCTTCCCGCCCGCCGGAACCGCCGGAGCCGATCGTGAGTGTGGAACTGATGGCCTTGATGATCGGCACCCGTTTGCGAATCGCCCCGTCGCGAAAGTGGTAGGCGACGATGGCCGCGTCCGTGCCGTGCCCTTCGGCTTCCGGCGCGAATGTGAACGTGATGATGCCGCTGGCAAGTCCGCCGAGCGCGGGCAGAATCAAAAGCATCCATCGAACGATTTCGGGGCCGGCGAAAAGCGATCCGAAGATCAAGTAGGGCGGGACGGACTCGTTGCCGGCCGTGCCGGGGAAATAGTTCGCCAGGAAACCCAGGCCGAGGGACGTTCCCGCCTGGAGCATGACCAGAAGCAATGCTGCACCGCCGCCCGCAATCAGGCCCACCGCAGTGCAACTGAGCAGCATCCGCGCGAGGTTGGCGGTGCTGCCAACGGGGCCGAGCCGTGTGATCTTTTCCTTGTTCATGCGCGATCCGTTACGCCGGCCTGCGGTGATTCTCGACCCGGTCGCCAGTCCTCGAGGCCGGGGCTCGCAAGCTTATAGGCATCGCGCAGGTACGCAAGTTGTAGCGGCGGCCGCAAGCTGCCGAAGTGAGACGCTATCGCTCGTCACGCAGCGTTGAGCGCGTTTCCTTCCGCACGGGTGCTGGGTCTTGATCGCGACGGAGGGTATGTCCCTGGTGGCAGCGCGTACAGATTGCCGGATCGCCCGATGAGGCGGACTTCTCCAACTCAATCGGATCAAAATGCATGGTCGGTTGTTCGAGAACGATCTCCGACGAACCCCGCGGCCAGGGTCCGCCGTACTGATGACATTGGTCGCACTCGAACGGATCCCACCACCGATAGGGCTTGCCCCATTCCGGGGCGGCCTGATTCAGGTGGCAACCGACGTTAGAGCAGGTCTTGCTCGAAGGATCGTATGCAGCAGTGGCCAGATTGTACTCATATGTGCGGCCCGTCGCCGGATAGACCACGGGGTTTACAGGATCGAAAACGACTTCAATGGCGCCGTTCACGTGAATGGATCTATCGGCAATCGGCGCATCGTCGAAATGCGTGATATCCTGCGCATCGCGCACCCAGGTCATCTCGTCCTGAACCGTGGCAAAGTGACATACCCGGCACGTCAGCGGATCGAACCCCATATTCCATGCGTGGAGATCCTCGTAGCCGAAGTCGTCGATCCAGCCGTGCGAATTTCCCACGCCCGCTCGAACATCCGGGAATGAAGTCTGAGGGTTGTTTCGATGGCAGGCATTACAGCCCAGTGCGGAGTCTCCCCAGCTTACGACGGCGTAATCCCTCGATTCTGTTACGGAATACGGGTCGTAGGTCAGGTTGCCGTTTGCATCCAGGATTGGAAATCCCGTTCCGGAATCGACCAGCGGCGCGGAAATCGGCGTGGGCGACGACCAGACGGTTTGGCTGTGGCAGTAGACATTTGAACATGAGCCCAACGAGTAGGGGATGCCGTTGACATCCGTGTGCGCAACGGGCCCCGGCGTATATTCCGCTGTAGCCGGGTTGCGCCCCTTCAGACTGTCGGGCGGGGCTCCAGGATAATACAGTTCAATCTCAACGGTGCCGTTGAGATGCCGCGATGACGCGTGTGGGTGGCAGTTGCCACATTGAAATACGTGCGACGCGGGGAGCGAGAGATTCTCGACGCCACCGTAATTGGCGTCTTCGGCCGTTCCGCCGAAGTGCGCCAGGTGGGCCCCCGTTGCCGGCGGAGCGCCGTGACAGGCATCGCAAGCGCCCCCGGTTGCCAGGAAGCCGTCTTCATGCGGGTGACAGGCGGTGCAGTCGGAACCTCCGTGGTGCCCGGCCGATGATCCGTCATATCGATGATAGGCGGTGGCCGTGTGGCATACCTGACAGATGCCGTCGTTGCTGGCGGGATTCCCGTCGTCGAAGCTTCCGGGACCCGTACGAGCCGTGAACACGACGGGCATCATCATGTCCAGCGTCCTGTTCTCCACGGACGTTGCGATCAACGACAGATTGTAGCTTGAGGAATCGTGCGGCGCGTGACATTCATTGCAGTTCGGTTGCCATGCGCTGTCAGGGGTGTGATCGCTCCTCCCCGTGTGGCACTCCTTGCACATGGAGCCGCGGGTGTTGCGGACCCGCAGATACGGCGAACCAGCATCATTGCTGTGCTGGTCGTGGCATGTGCCGCACTTGATGAGGCCGCCGGAGGCGAGGTAGGCCGCCATGTCGCCGCCTGCATGGGGTCCGGTCGAGCCGAAATCTTCGTTTACGGCGGGAACTCCCCAGGGATGCGAACGCCCGGGGCCATCGTTCCCGTGGATAATATCCGCCGCATTGAGCGGTGTGCTCATCGCCTGGCCACCGCTGCTGTGACAGGACATGCAAAGTGTAATCTGCCCTTCGAGCGTCGCGGGGTTACCGCCGGGTTGACCGGCGATCCCGTGGCACCGCCCGCAGATCACCGTTGCGTTGATCATGTGTGGACCTTCGTAGCTTGACAGGACCGCGAATCCAGCGATTGGCGTATGCCCGGAGTCGGCGAGCGAATCAACATGAGATGGTTCAGCGTGAGAGGGCCGCAGCCCTTTCTCTTTCGTCACGCCCCGTGCTTCCTTGGTCCGACGGAATTCCGTGTCGTGGGCCGAGTCATTCGTTCCTGCCGTGTGGCCGTCGCCGACAATCTCGATACTCATGCCTCGTGGCGCCGGCAGCGTGGGCGTGGCGAAGATCTCAACGGTAGAAGTATTCGTGCTGGCGACATACAGCCGCTGGCCGTCAGGGCTCAATGCAAGATCGCACGGTGTGCGCACCGCACCTGCCGCTTGTCCGTGCTCAATGACTTTGCCCAGTTCCATGCCATTGGGGGCGAAGATTCGCACGGTGTTCATCAGCGCGTCGGCAAGGTAGATGTATCCTTGATCGTCGACGGCGATTCCCTGCGTGCGAGGCAGCCAGCCCTCTTGTCCGCCTGAGGGCAGGTACTTGTTGCGAAACCCGAATCGCCCGAGGAGCAGGCCCGACGTCGAGAACACCTGGACGCGGAAGTTGTCTTGGTCCGCGACGAGCAGACGACTGCGTTCTTCATCCACCGCGATAGCGCTGGGATATTGAAACTGCCCCAATCCTTCGCCATGGGTGCCGAAGATGAGTGCCAGGCCGCCCGTGCTTTCGAAGCCGTAGATGCGATCCGCGCCGGAATCGACGACATAGATTCTCCCGGTGTCCGTAGCGACATCGATGTCCGTCGGACGTGTAAAGGCAACGAGAGGCTGCCCTTCGCCCAGGAGACCGATTCGAGTGAACGTCGAATCGTAGATCCCCACGCCGGGCTCATCGCGATAGGAGACGAAGTAGCGACCGTCCGGGTGCACGGCGAGGCCGATCGGGCGCTCGGGCACCGGCCAGCTACCAAGCAGATTCCCGAGGGCATCGAATCGTACGATCTGCCGGCGCGACGGGTCAGTTACCAGGACCTGACCGTCCGACGACACGGCGACTCGTGCGGGGCTCCGCAACATTTCATTAAGCGAAGCAACATGCTCCAGGGGTGCGACCTGTTCCGGTAGCACTGCAAAAACGGCGAGCAGGATGACGGATTTCATGGATTCTTCCCGTGATGTGCGCAAACCCTCCCCTCGGAGGTAGAGAGATACTTTCCGCATCGCAAACGGCGTGCCATCAACAAAAAACGCCCCCGAGACCCGCAGGGCCCCGGGGGCTTGCCGAAAATGAGAAACAAAACCTCGAATCAGGGAACGGCCTTTGTCCCCCAGTTCACCAAGTCTGAAAACCGATTATCGGGTTGATCGACCTTCAACCCGGTCAACGGCTTCGATCACGCCTTCTTGTAGGTATCGACGAGGTTCTTCACCACGCCGGGGTCGGCCAGTGTCGATGTATCCCCCACCTGCTCGGGCTGTCCTTCCGCGATCTTACGCAGGATGCGCCGCATGATCTTGCCCGAGCGCGTCTTGGGAAGTCCCGGAGCCCAGTGAATGACATCCGGCGCAGCGATCGGGCCGATCTCCTTGCGCACGTGCTGCACCAGTTCCTTCTTCAGTGCATCCGTGTATTCCTGCCCCTGCTTCAAGGTCACGTACGCGTAGATGCCCTGACCCTTGATCTCGTGCGGGAATCCCACGACGGCGGCTTCAGCCACGGCGTGGTGGGCGACGAGGGCGCTTTCCACCTCGGCCGTGCCCATGCGGTGACCCGAGACGTTGATCACGTCGTCAACACGGCCCGTGATCCACCAGTAGCCGTCTTCGTCGTGACGGCAACCATCGCCGGTGAAATAGAGGCCGGGATACGTGCTGAAGTACGTCTCTTTGAAACGCTGATGCTGACCGTAAACCGTCCGCATGATGCCCGGCCAGGGCTCTTCGATGCATAGCACGCCGGAGCCGGGACCGTTGATCCGCTTGCCTTCGGGGGTGAGCATGACAGGTCGAACGCCGAAGAAGGGCAGCGTGGCCGAACCAGGCTTGAGCGGCGTCGCACCGGGCAGCGGCGTGATGAGAATGCCGCCCGTCTCCGTCTGCCACCAGGTGTCCACAATGGGGCACTTTCCGTGTCCAACATTGCGGTGATACCAGAGCCATGCCTCCGGGTTGATCGGCTCGCCCACCGAACCCAGGATGCGCAGCGACGAGAGATTGTGCTTCTGGACCCACGACTCGCCCTCGCGCATCAAAGCGCGGATCGCAGTCGGCGCCGTGTAGAACTGCGTCACCTTGTAACGGTCGACGACATCCCAGAAGCGTCCGGCATCCGGATACGTGGGAATGCCCTCGAACATCAGCGTGGTGGCCCCGGCGCAAAGCGGGCCGTACACGATGTACGAGTGTCCCGTGACCCAGCCGATGTCGGCCGTGCACCAGAAGATGTCGCCGTCGTGGTAGTCGAAGATGTAGCGGAACGTCGTGGTCGTATAGACCATGTACCCACCGGTGGTGTGCAGCACGCCCTTGGGCTTGCCCGTGGAACCCGAGGTGTACAGGATGAACAGCGGGTCTTCCGAGTCCATCCACTCCGGATCACACTTTGCCGGTGCGTCCTTCATCACCTCGTGCCACCAGTAATCGCGCCCGGACTGCATCTCGGTTTTCAGCTTCGCGGAGCCGACCCGCTCGCTCACGATGCACGTGCGCACGTTCACGCCCTGGCGCCCGGCGATCTTCATCGCCTCATCGGCGTTGGCCTTGAGCGGTACGGCCTTGGAGCCGCGGAAGACGCCGTCCGTCGTGACGATGATCTCGCAGGTCGAATCGACGATGCGGTCAGCCAGCGATTCCGGGCTGAACCCGCCGAATACGATGGAGTGAATGGCGCCGATACGCGCGCAGGCCAGCATGGCGATGGCCAGTTCCTTCACCATCGGCATGTAGATGGACACACGGTCGCCCTTCTTGACTCCGAATTTCTTGAGCACGTTGGCAAACTTGCAGACCTCGGCGTGCAGCTGGCGGTAGGTGAGCTTGGCCGTCTCGCCGGGTTCATTGCCCTCCCAGAGGATAGCGACCTGGTCGCCGCGCTTGTCGAGGTGCCGGTCGAGCGCGTTGAAGCACACGTTCGTCTTCCCGCCGATGAAATAATTGACGGAGATATCGTTCTTGAAGTCGAACTCGCGGAACTTGGTCCACTTCTGTTGCCAGTGGAACTGGTTGGCAAACTCCGTCCAGAACCCCTCCGGGTCCTTGATGGACCGATCGTACATGCGGCGGTAATCATCCAGCGACTTGACGTAAGCCTTGGACGAGACGTTTGCCGGTGGATCGAAAACGGCCGGGCGATTCGTCCCGGTCTCCGCGGTCGTGGTGCCAGACATCATGTTCGCTCCTGGGAAAAAGTGGTCGTTTCGACTTGCATCCGATCATGTTCGCCCGAGGCTTCCGCACCCGCCCGGGCAGGTTTGATTCCATCAATCAGCCGCAACAATGCGTCGACGGTCCGCGCCGTCGCACCCCGATGGCTTCGTACGACTTCCCGGGCCCGCTCACCCAGTCGTCGGCTCCCATGGCGATCTGCGAGCATCGCTCCGACGGCGCCGGCCAGTGTCTCAGCATCCTGAATGGTGCGAAGAGCACCCGCACCTTCCAGTGCCCGGGCCGGCGTCTCGAAGTTGTTCATGAACGGGCCGGACAGCATTGGCCGGGCGAGCGCCGCAACCTCCATCGGGTCCGAACCGCCCAGCGGAACCAGGCTGCGTCCGACAAATACGACATCGGCCAGCGCATAGAACTTCCGCAGTTCGCCCATCGTGTCGCCGAGGATCACCCGACGATGGGACTCCGGAGGAGCTTGGCTGCCGTCACGGTGCGCGCTGCGCTGCGTACATTCGAAGCCTCTCCGCACAATAAGGCGGGCGACCTCTTCAAATCGCTCCGGTTTGCGCGGCACGATCACCAGGCAGGGAGGCTGCGCGGCGCGATCCGCCTCCCCTCGTGAATCGTCTTGCACGCGCCGTGCCAATTCGGCCCAGCGGTCCAGCAGAAGCCGGTAAGCTGAAAGGACGATCTCCTCCTCCGACGGTCCGGTGCTGCCGCACACCCAGACGGGACGAGAGGTCACGATTCCCAGCGCACGGGCGAGTGGTTCTACGCCCTCCACGGCCTGATCCAGGGGAGCCGTATCCCATTTCAGCGAAGAAGTCACCGTAACACGTTCGGGGCGCGCTCCGAGCCGGCGAAACCGCTCCGCAATCGTCTCATCCTGCGCCCCGATCCACGCTAGATCGGCAAACATCCGTCGCACGGGAGTGCCCAGCCGGGCGAGGCGTCGAGCGCTTCGCTCCGTGAGTCGGCCGTTGACCACCGCGACAGGGACCCCGCGCCCTGTTGCCTGACGGACCAGGTTGTACCAGACTTCCAATTCGACGAGGACGATCAGGCTCGGACGGAGTCGCTTCAGCGCCTGAACAATCACCGCGCTGAAGTCGAGCGGAAATCGAAACACGCGGTCCGGGCCGAAGTGCTCGACGGCGCGGGCGAAGCCCGTGTCCGTCGTGGACGTTACGATCGTATCGAAATCCGGAAGGCGTTGCTGGAGCGCACTTACCAGCCGTGGCGTGGCGTTGATCTCGCCCAGGGAGACACCGTGAATCCAGAGGCGCCGTCGACCGTCCAGTTGCGGAAACCCGCCGAGACGCTGCCCCCAGCCGCGCCGGTTCTTACCCACGACCAGCGCGTCATACAACGCCTTGGGGAGATAGGCCGCACCGGCCAGAGCGTACGCGACATCCGCAAGATAGCGCATCACGGGGAATATCCTATATCACCCGCGGCCTCGCTCCAATGACGGCCCGCTGTCCGGACATGGCCGACGATTGGTAACCGGCGAATCACGACGTACACTCAACACCATGAAACTGACGTACGACGAAAACGAATTGCCTTTCCTCACCGCCGAGTTGCCCGGCATTGGAGGGCGAACCAAGCGCTTCAACGAGGATTTTCTCGTGGAGGAAATTCCGCTCTACCTGGCATCGGGCGAGGGCACACACGTCTATTTCACGATCGAGAAAGGGGGAATGACCACGCCCGCGGCCATCGAGCGCATCGCCAGGGCCCTGGGACGCCATCCGCGAGAGATCGGTTACGCGGGGCTCAAAGATGCGCACGGCGTTACCCGCCAGCAGCTCAGTCTGGAACACATCGATCCCGACCGTGTGCGGAAGCTCGGCTGGGATCGGCTCCGCGTTCTCGATGTCGCGCGGCACACGAACAAGCTGAAACTCGGTCACCTGTCTGGCAATCGGTTTGACCTGCGCGTTCGCGAATTCGCGGGCTCGCAAAGCGAAGCCGATGCGAGCGCGCAGGCGATTCTCTCCGAGCTGACCCGGCGAGGTGTTCCCAATTACTTCGGCGCCCAGCGTTTCGGCGCGCGCGGGGACAACGCGCTGATCGGGCGCGCCGCGATCATCGGGGATCTTGCGGAAGCGATCGGCTGGGTTGTCGGCCGTCCCGGTCCGGAGGATCGCGGCGACGTCCGAGTTGCCCGCGAGCTCTACGATGCCGGTGATTTCGACAGCGCCGCACGCACCTGGCCCAATGCCTTTCGGGACCAGATTCGCATCTGCCGGACGCTGGTTCGTCGCGCAGGAGACTACCGCGGCGCATGGAAGTCCATTCCCGCGAACCTTCGCCGCCTGTTTCTGTCGGCGCTGCAAAGCGCGTTGTTCAATCGCGTACTCGCTCAGCGCATTTTCGAGTTGGATCGGTTGGAAGCCGGCGACATGGCCTGGAAGCACGCCAACGGCGCCTGCTTCCGCGTGATCGATCCTGCGCAGGAACAGCCCCGCTGTGTGGCGCTGGAGATCTCCCCGACCGGTCCTCTCTTCGGAAAGCGAATGACCCCGACCGAGGGCAAAGCCGGTGAGATGGAATCAGCCGTACTGTCCGAGGCGGGATTGGATGTGGAGCAGATGCGCCATCCGCCGCCGGGTGATTCCATGGACGGCGCTCGTCGGCCATTACGCGTTCCAATGAAAAACGTGCAATCCAACACTGGTAGCGATGATCGGGGACCGTATGTTCAGGTTCGCTTTGAACTTCCCCCTGGTGCCTATGCCACCGTCGTGACACGTGAGTTGTGCAAGTCCGAAGACGCAGACTAACCCTGTCACTAGACCCTGTGATATCTCTTCAGCGCAGAATATGCCGATTCTCGCCGGAGATAACCGAATTGGAATCCTCACCCAAATCGAAAGTCGTTTTGGCCGTTTCTGGCACTGAACTTGCCGGGTGATACTTGGGCTGGTTGACTTCCTGATACATTGCGGCCTTCTCGCTTGGCGCGGGTACTCGTCGGTCGTAAGGTCTTGGGTTGGCGGCAGCTTAACGCGGCGCGGCGTTATGTTGGGCCGCGCAGTGCGCGGGTATGAAGCAGCCCACCCTGACAAGCGGGGGTCTCAGGTTCAGGGCAGGGCTTTGCCGCGGTTTGTTCTTCAGATCACGGGAGGATGTTCGTGCGTGCGGTGCTTCTCTCAGGTAATGTGCGAGAGGCAACCACGCGAATTCCGATGATGAATGCATAGACCCGCTTGCGATCGACAAAGCCCCAGGGCGAATCGTGGTTGATCAAGGCGGCGGGTTCGGACTCGTTGCTGGAGGTAAACAGGGATGATGACGCAAAGAGCTACCTTCGGTGCCAGACGCCTGCAAGGCGTCGCGGCGTTGGTCGGCGTGTTGAGTCTGGCCTTCGTAACCGGCTGTCCGGTCATACCCGGCGGTGGCGGCGGTGGGGCAACGGGAACGCTGTCCGGTACCGTCACCAACGACCTCACGGACAGTGCCGTCGAAGGGGTGGCGGTGGCCGTCGACCCCGCTGTTGATGGCGTCGACATCACCACTGCGGCGAACGGAACATTCTCCGCGGTGCTGCCCAACGGCATTTATGAGATCACGTTTACCGACAGCCGATTCCAGTCGGTCTCGCGTACCGTGCTGATCCTGCCCGGTCTGGTGACCACGGCCGACGCGGCGCTCACGCCGACTGCCAACGTCATCGTCACAACCTCCATTGACGGCGATCCCGCACCGGGAGAGACGGTTACAGCGCGGGCCACGGTCGAGATCCTCGACGGCTCGACGTTGCAGAGCTACACCTGGACCCAGGGCGAAGGCGTTGCCGTAGTCATCGATGGCGGCAACTCGGGCACGCCCTCCGTCGAGCTTCCTGCTCTCGCAACCTACAAAGACCGTCTCTACACCGCGTTGACCGAGCCGCCGATCGGTGCTGACCAATTGCCTCCAAACGTTCCCTTGCCCGAAGGCGAGTTCGTGGGTGGACTGCCGAGCCGCTTCCAGGTCGCGGGAATCAACCCGTTCTCATTGGAGGAGGCGGGCCTTTCGAACTTGAGCGTCGCCGTGCGAACGTCTTCCGGTACCTACAACGCTTCGCTGCAGGTTCACGCGGAGTTGCCCTGGGGCTGGACGACCGGCCTGCGCAACGTTCCGATCGGTGTTCCCGTCCTTCTGCAAGGCAAGGAGCAAGAGACGTATGATTGGTCGCTTGCCCGTCCGAGCGGTTCGGGCGCGGCGCTGACCGACGCCACCACGCGCAATCCCTATTTCACACCGGACCGAAGCGGCGTATACACCCTTACCGTTACGGATGAGACGGTCGATCCGGCTGCGGAAGTCGAGATCGAGATTTATGCCGGCGAGTGGGTTGGTGCCGTCACGGGAGAGGGGGCCGACGGGCTTCCGGTCGCCGACAACTGCACGGTGTGCCACAACGACACGATCGCGCCCGACATGTTTACGCCTTGGCGCGAGACCGGTCACGCGATGATCTTTACCGATCAGCTCAATACCGGCGATCACTGGGGTCCGAATTGCTTCGCCTGCCACAGCGTGGGGTTTGATCCGACGGCCGACAACAACGGTCTGGACGATCAGGACGACTATCAGGCGTTCCTCGACTCCGGGCTCATCAACAATCCCAGCCCCGACAACTGGACCACGGCGCTGGCCGATTTCCCCAATGCCATGCAGTTCGGCAACATCCAGTGCGAGAATTGCCACGGCCCGAATTCCGGCGGTGCCCATACGATGGGCGCGCCCCGCGTAAGTCTTGCTTCCGACGTCTGCGGTTCCTGCCACGGAGAGCCGCTCCGTCACGGACGCTTCCAGCAGTGGCAGCTCAGCCGCCACGCCAACTACGAGCTGGCGGCGGAGGAAGGCACGAACGGCAGTTGCGCACGCTGCCACTCGGCGAATGGCTTCCTCGCCTGGCTGCCGGTTCTGCTCGATAACGATCCCGCCACCGATCCTCTCGCGGATGTAGAAGTCACCTGGACGGCCGACGAAACGCATCCGCAGACCTGCGTGACCTGCCACGATCCGCACATGGTTGGGACGGTCAGCGGAGACAACAACAACGCTAACGTGTACATCGAGGGCGACTCGCCGCCGCTGATTGCCGGCTTCACCGTCCTGGGCGCGGGTAAGGGTGCCATCTGCGTAACCTGCCACAACACGCGCCGCGGACTCAAGAACGATTCGAACTTCACTGCGGACTTCGGCACGGCCGAGGCGACGCGTGCCCCGCACGGCTCCGCCCAGGCCGACATCCTCATGGGTCAGAATGCCTACCAGGTCACGGTCGGTGTGCGCGGGCCTCACTCCTTCGTCGAGGACACCTGCGTGAACTGCCACATGCGGCAGACGCCGCCGCCGGATCTGCTGTCGTACAACCTCGGCGGTACGAACCACACCTTCTTCGCCAGCACCGGCATCTGCGCTGAGTGCCACGGTGAGATGATCGATCCTGACGCGCTGCAGGACGCATACGCCACGAGATCCGAGATGCTCAAGGGCCTTATCGAGGCCGCCTTCTCCGATCTGTTCGCGGCGCAGATTGCCGCCGGCAACCGCATCAGCATCAGCAGTGGCGGAACGACCACGGTCATCGACAGCATTGCCGACATCGCCAGCCTGTCGTTTGGCGAGGGAAGCGGGCGCCAGGCGCTGACGTTCACGCTGGCGGACGACACGGTCATCGGCCCGGTCGGCCTCAACAGCGTGAAGGTTATCGATGACGCCGACACCGACCTCGGCGACATCTACATGTTCGCCGACGAGCGCCTGGTCAAGGCCGGCTGGAACTACAACCTTGCCAACAACGACGGCAGCATGGGTGTCCACAATCCGGACTTCGTGTTCGGGTTCCTGACGGCGTCGATCGACGGCCTCACCGCGCTGGCCAGTGGCGGTTGATCGAACGTGAAGAGCTCGAAACTCAGCGGTAATCGCTGAGTGAGGTTTGATTCCTAATCCGCGGCACGTGTCGGCTCCCCTGCCGGCGCGTGCCGCGTTCTCTTGCGCTCACGGGTGACGATCCAAGCCGCCGCGACAATCGCCCCGATCAAGTCGAATACAAGATCCAGCAACGTGTTCTCGTATCCGCCGACGCCGGTTTGCGGGAGTGCGAGCACCGCTCCGAACTCGATGATCTCGTTGAGCGCTCCGACGCCAAGCCCCATGAGCACGACGAGGCACCCAAGCGCGAACCACCGATCGATCTCCGGATGGAGATAGTTGCGAAGGACGTGGTAGCACATGCTGGTCGCGACGCCGAAGCCGAAGGCGTGCACGAGCTGGTCGTAACGGAGAATGGGGGGCTCATCGAGAATCGGCAGGACCATCAGTCCGTACAGCACGTCGGACCCGACGACGAGAATCCCGCCGGCCATGTGCAGGACCGCCCAGACGGTCAGTCCAACGAGCAGCGACGCACTGAATCGAACGCGCGGCTGCCGCCACAGAACCAGCCCGCCGATGATCACGATCACCACGGCGTAGATCAGGAATTCGTCATTGCCGCGCCTCAAGGCCAGCGGCGCGAAAACCGCAAGGTTCAGAAGATTGACGGCCAGGAGAATTCGCTCTGCTCGGGACAAGCGCATGGCCGGATGTTCTCCAGCCCGGCCCCGCCCGGCAAGAGCGGTCCGCGTCCGATATTGACGCCGCACCACTTCACCCTGGTGGGCTTGCGTGGTACAATAGTTCCACCAAATCGGCGGACGTCCGTCGCGGCCTCCGCCCGGAGGCACCATCTCATGGATCAGGCCCTTCCCACCCACGTTGTCCCCAACAGCATTTCGGAGAGTACGCAGTTCTGCGTGGGGCTGCCCAATCGTCCCGGTTCACTGGCTCCCTTGTGCCGCGCCTTGCGCGAGGGCGGTGTGAACATTGAGGCGATCTGCGTGGCCGATGACCAGAACTGCTGCTGGGTGAACATGATCTGCCAGCCGCCCGATACGGCACGAACCGTTCTTTCCAATGCCGGCTACAACTTCTTCGCCGAGTCCGTGCTGACCATGCGGGCCCACAACCAGCCCGGCGAGCTGGAGCGCATCGCCAACCGCCTGGCCGACGCGGGCATCAACATCGAGTACGTCTATGGCAGCGGGGCGACGATCGGCACGTTCACGCTGGTCATCGGCGTGGCCGACCGGGAAAGGGCGGTGGAATTGCTGGGGGCTTAGTTCAGAACGGCGGGCATAACCTATGGAAAAAGTCTATCTTCAGTGTCCGCGTTGCGGTGCGATCTTTGAATCTGCATTTCAGATTTCCGGCTCCACCAACAGCTCGGTCATGAGTTGCGCCGAGACCTGCCGACGATGTGGCATTTTGGTTCCCTCCAGCAATATGTTTACCGATCACAAAGGCCGACTGCATCTTCTGCCCGGTGGGGCTACATTCGCGGTTGCGAAGGACTTACTCGACGCTCTTCGCAAAGGCGCAGAAGGCTACGACGTTGCCAGAGGATTATTCAACAAGCTCCTCAAGGCTCGGACAGAGCAGGATGTTGAGAACATCGAGGCAGATTTTCGCCGCAACGCCCTCGATAGATATCTTCCTAAGAGCATTCTGCAGGCCAAGAAGCTCCTTCCACCGCTCTTCTTCGTTCTACTGGTTCTTTGGTTCAGCCGTCCATCGGATGACGGGGCATCGCCACGCTCTGACGCGAAAGTCCCTGGCCCGGTTGCAAAGCTCGTTGAGGGCGGCGGGGACACTGACAGATTTGACTTTGGCGATCCCATTGTAATTGAAGATCTCCACGACGTAATCCAAGAAATGTTTCAACGGGGTGCAAATGGTTATGAGATCGTGGAGACCCTCTTGGCGCTTTCGAGTCAACTCCAGGAGGCGAAATCCCCTGAGCATTTGGACCGTCTCAAAGGAACTCCTGAATACAGGCCGTTCCGTGACTGGCTCCCGAGTTCAACTGAATCGATAGTCTGGTTCGTGATAGTCCTCACTGGCGTTGCAGCTTTCGTGGACAAGATAGCCTCCGCCCTGATTAAGGCGGGCGATCTCGCCAATTGGCCCCTTAACCGCAAATTACTCCGACTCAAGGTCCAGCAGGCGCTTGATAAACACGCCGCCCCAGGGATTTCTCGTCGAGATTTCGATACCCACGGGGGAAACACGGAGACGCAATAAGCCGAGAGAACTCTCCAATGTGCTTATTCGCTCTTGCGATGCCTCCTCTTCGCCGTCTTCCTCCCCGGCCGATACCCTCGCCCCGGTGTACGTTGGCGGCTGTGGACATGGTCGCCGTCCTTGAGTTCGCGCTGCGCCCGGCGCATGCGGGCGTCGATCGCGGCCTGAGGCGGCTTGGCGGGGATCAGGCAGTCGCAGCCGTCGCCGATCAAATCCTGCTTCCCCGCCTCGATCAGCGCCTTTCGTACCGCGAAGTAGTTCTCCGGCTTGAAAAACTGCATGAGCGCCCGCTGGAGCTTGCGATCGCGTAGGCCCTTGGCCACCTTCACGGGCTTCTTCGTGAACGGGTCGAGCCCCGTGTGGTACATGCACGCGGCGATGTCGAACGGCGCGGGGATGAAGTCCTGCACCTGCTCCGGTTTGTATCCGTTCTGCTTGAGGAACACCGCCAGGTCGATCATCGCCGGCAGGTCCGTGCCGGGGTGGGCGGAGATGAAGTAGGGGACAAGGTACTGTTTCTTCCCCGCCTCGGCCGATTGCTCCTTGAACTGCCGATCGAAATCCTGAAAGCTCTCCGGCGCCGGGCGCTTCATGAGTGACAGCGTCGTGGTATCGGTGTGCTCCTGGGCGACCTTGAGGTGCCCGCCGACGTGATGCGAGGTCAGCTCATGCATGTACTCCGGCGAGAGTCTCGCCAGGTCCATGCGCACGCCGCTTGCCACGAGGACTTTCCGCACCCCCGGTACGTGTCTCGTTTCGCGCATGACCTCCAGCAGCGGGCCGTGATCCGTGCCCAGCAGCGGGCAGATGGTGGGATGCACGCAGCTCAGCCGCCGGCAGATGGCTTCGATTTCCGGACGCAGGCAGCGCATCTCGTACATGTTGGCCGTGGGCCCGCCGATGTCGCTGACGATGCCCTTGAAGTCGCCGTCGGCCGACATTGATTCCACCTCCCGCACGATTGACCCGCGGCTGCGGCTCTGGATGATCCGGCCCTGGTGCGTGGTGATTGAACAGTACGTGCAGCCGCCGAAGCAGCCGCGCATGATCGTCACCGAGTCCCGGATCATCTCGAACGCCGGAATCGGCTCGCTGTACCGCGGATGCGGTTTGCGCGTGTACGGCAGATCGTAGAAGTAATCCATCGCCTCCTGCGACTCCGGCAGACGTGGGGGATTGCATACGATCGCCTGGCGATCGTGCCGTTGGACCAGTGTGCGGGCGTTGTAGGGGTTGGTCTCGACGTGGATCAGCCGCGTGGCTTCAGCAAAAGCGAGCCTGTCCTCGCGGACAGCTTCGAAGGACGGAAGCTCGACAGCGTTCGACCCGCTGGGCGCATCTTCACTCGCTCCCATCGCGTAGGCCACGCCGCGCATGTCGCGCAGGTCCCGAACCGTCTCGCCATCGCGCAAGCGGCGGGCGATTTCAACGATCGCCGATTCACCCATTCCGAACACGACGAGGTCGGACTTGGCGTCGAGCAGAATCGAACGGCGGACCGTATCGCTCCAGTAGTCATAGTGCGCCAGGCGGCGCAGGCTGGCCTCGACACCGCCGGCGATCACAGGAACGCCCTTGAACGCCTCCCGCGCTCGCTGGCAATACGCCAGTGTTGCCCGATCCGGCCGCAGCCCGATGCGACCGCCGGGAGAGTATGCGTCATCGTTGCGCACCTTCCGGTTGGCCGTGTAGTGGTTGATCATCGAGTCCATGTTGCCGGCACTGACGGCGAAGAAGAGTCGAGGCCGGCCGAACGTCTTCCAAGCGTCGCAGGAGTGCCAGTCGGGTTGGGCGACGATTCCCACGCGGAACCCGTCCGCTTCAAGCACGCGCCCCAGAATGGCCATGGCGAAGCTGGGGTGATCGATGTACGCGTCACCGGTGACGAATACGACGTCAATCTCTTCCCAACCGCGCTCCCGTGCCTCGTCCATGCTCATGGGCAGCGGACGCGGAGCCGATCGCGACGGCACCCCCAGCGGAACGAATTTCGTCGGGGAATACGCGCCCGGAACGGCGCGCACGACATTTGCCTTTGAAACCATGATGCTCCACCTTTGAGGCCGATCCGTCCGGACGGTTCCTCGCGGGTTTCAGGGGTGGGTCCACCCGACTGAATCCCCGCGATCTCGTTCCTCGCGGAAAGGCTCCTTGGGTCATCGGAACCGATGACAACGCTGCCGTGGAGTGTACGCCGAACCGTGCTCCCAGAACAAGCGGTGGGCCTGGCGGGATCGCCCCTGTGCAGGATTCGACTTCCTGGGCAGCTTTCCCGGCAATAAGTGGTTGCGGCCATCGTTCTGCGTTATGCGGGGAATTCGGCCCCTGCGATCGTCATGTAACCGTAAGATCATGTCCGGGCCGATTTTGGGGAATTGTCGGGCGGAAGTCGATACAGGTACAATGGAAGCCATGGATCGGCGCCGGGCATTCACGCTGTTGGAGCTCTTGGTGGTCATTGCCATCATGGGCATCATGGCCGCCATTCTTTTTCCTGCGTTGAGCAAGGTTCGTTCCCAGGCCAAGCGGACCATGTGCGCAAGCAATCTCAAGCAGGTCGGGGTCGGGCTTCGGTCCTATCTGTCCGAGAACAAGGACCGCTTGCCGTACGCCTCCTTCCTTCCCTCAACGGGTCCGTTCCCGCTTTCCACGAAAGAGCCCATCTATATTGCGGATGTTCTGGAAGATCACGTGGGTGGCGAACCCCGCGTTTTCCGATGCCCGATGGATGACAACGGGGACCGCCGGCCGGAGCCGAACCGCGGCAAAACGTACTTCGAATCGGAAAGATCCTCCTACGAATATCGCTGGCAGTTCGCCGGGCGAACCACCGCCGAGGTTGCCGGTAGGATTGAGCGGCGAATCGGCGAGGCCATTCCCGACAACACGATCTGGATCATGCGCGACTTCGACAACTTCCACGGCAAGGGTGGTACCGTCGGCGCGCGTCGCTATCTCTACGGTGACGGTCATGTGACGGACTACGAGTTCTGATCCGAAATTCGGCCGATTCACCGAATTTCGGGGAGACGTGATGTGAAGCAGAAGCGTTCGACAAACGCGAAGCCGGTTCAATCAGGCAAGTGGAAGTGGATTTCCGTGGCAGGCGTGGTGCTGGCCGGCAGTGTGGCTGCGGTGTTTGCGATTTTTCCAGTGAACCGCGCTCCGGCTTCGTCGTTGCCCCCGGACCTGCAACCCGACGCCCTTCGCGCCCGAATGGAACAGGGCGGGCCGGGCACGATGCGCGAGATCATGCGCCGCGACGACCTGACCGACGAGCAGCGCCGGGAACTGCGCGACAACATGCGCCAGTCCTGGCAGGCGGCCATGAAAGAGCGGGTAGATGAGTATTTCGACGCTCCCGACGACCTCAAGCCGTCCGTCCTGGACAAGCACCTCGACGAGTTCATGAAGCGTGTGGAGGAATGGCGCCGCGAAGCACCGCAGCAGCCCCCCTCCGAGGCCGAGCGCGACCGCTGGCGGGCCCAATTCGCCAATCGCACACAGCAGGAGCGGAAAGAGCAATCCGAGTCGCGGAATCCGGACGAAATGGCTCGGGGAATGGCCTACTTCTCGGCCATGCGCGCCCGAGCGCAGGAACGGGGAATCCAGATGCCGGGCGGTCCCGGATTCGGGCGCGGCGGAGGCGGCGGTCCGGGAGGACGAGGCGGACCGGGAGGACCGGGCGGAAATGCACGTGGCGGGTCGAGTCGCCCCGGCTCGTCGGGTGGCTCCGGCGGCGGCCGGCCTTAGCCCAGACGATTCCCGAAGAACACGTTCGTCTTTCGCGATCCCCGCATTGCGCAAAGAACCGCTGCACCTACCCGCCAATCGCTGGGTCACTGAAGTTGGGCGACGGTAAGCATCCCGCCGCCCCGCAAACGACAGGCCCTCTTTTGACGAGCCGCACCCGTTTCCGCTACTATTCATTTCGAGTACCACGGCCGGTTCTATTAAAGTAGTAATTCGCGGAGATCAGTGTGCCCGATATCGCTCTACCTGACTATTTCGCTTTTGATTCTTTGCTGACCGAGGACGAGCGGCAGGTTCGCGACGCCGTGGGGAAGTTCGTTGACGAACGGGTACTTCCCGTCATCGCCGATTGTTTCGAGCACGAGCGCTTCCCCAAGGACCTCATTCCGGAAATGGCGGAACTGGGGGTCTTCGGTCCGACGCTGAAGGACTACGGCTGCGCCGGTCTCAACAACGTTGCCTACGGGCTCATCATGCAGGAGCTCGAACGTGGGGACAGCGGCATCCGCAGCTTCGCCTCGGTGCAGAGCGGGTTGGTCATGTATCCCATCGATCGCTATGGAACGCCGGAGCAAAAGCAGCGCTGGCTTCCGGACATGGCCCGGGCACGCGCCATCGGCTGCTTCGGCTTGACCGAGCCGGACGGCGGCAGCGATCCGGGCAACATGAAGACCCGGGCCGTGAAACGCGGCGGGGACTGGGTCCTCAACGGCGCCAAGATGTGGATCACCAACGGCACGCTGGCCGATGTCGCGGTCGTCTGGGCCGCGACCGAAGAGGGCATTCGCGGGTTCCTCGTCGAGAAAGGGACCCCGGGTTACACCTCGCGGGACATCCCACACAAGTTCTCCCTCAGGGCGTCGATTACCAGCGAGCTCTTCTTTGACGATTGCCGCGTTCCCGATGCCAACCGTCTCCCGCTCGCGGAGGGGCTGGCCGCACCACTGAGTTGCCTCACGCAGGCGCGTTATGGCATTGCCTGGGGCGGCGTCGGCGCGGCCATGGCGTGCTACCGCGAGGCCCTGGAATTCGCCCGCAACCGTGTACTCTTCGGATCGCCGCTGCTCCACAAGCAGACCGTCCAGATTCGACTGGCGGACATGGTTCGGCAGATTACGCTCGGACAACTGCTCGCCTTGCAACTGGGTCGATTGAAAGACGAGGGGACAATGCATCACTCGCACGTGTCCATGGCCAAATGGAACAATGTGCGCATGGCCCTGGATATTGCCCGCGACGCTCGAGACATTCTCGGCGCCGGCGGGATCAGCGTGGAGTGTTGCCCGGTGCGGCACATGCTCAACCTGGAGAGCGTTATCACCTATGAGGGAACGGAGACGATTCACCAGCTTATCGTCGGTCGCGAACTGGCCGACGGCAAAGGGGCCTTCTGACGGCCGCATGGCGTCTCGTTCACCTTCGCCGAGAACGGTCCGCCGCTCGGTATGGCCGGTCCAGCAGCAAGCCAGATTTCTTCGAGGACGCGCCGGCCGATCGCATCATCATGACGAGAAGAGAACTTGTCCCGTTCCACGCAATCCACGCAGACGACTCCCCGCTCAACGCGCTTCAATCTGAATCGCGCGGTCGTGGTGGACGAGAACTTTCTTTCTTATGTCGGCCACCGCCGGCTTGAAGACGGCGCCCCCTCCGCTCGGCCGGACGACGAGCCGGTTGTTCCCGGCAGTGAACTCACCTGTCGCGACCTGCGCGAGCTGTTCGAATCGCAAATTCTGTCCCGGCATATCGACTACGTGGCCCGCGAAATGCGCGCCCGCAATGACGGGTTCTATACCATCGGTAGTGCCGGGCACGAGGGGAACGCGCTGGTCGGCCGCCTGACTCGGGTTACCGATCTGGCGTTTCTCCACTATCGCAGTGGGGCGTTCATGGCTGAACGCGCGCGAAAGCGGCCCGACCTCGACTTCATTCGGGACACCATGCTCGGTTTCGCGGCCAGCAGCGACGACCCCACCGCGGGCGGGCGGCACAAGATCTGGGGCAGCCTGGCACTGAACGTTCCGCCCCAGACGAGCACGATTGCCAGTCATTTTCCAAAGGCGGTCGGTGCGGCGATGAGCATCGCCCGGGCGCGGCGTATCGATCCCCGTATCGATATTCCTCCCGACATGCTCGTCGTCTGCTCCTTCGGCGATGCTTCCGTTAGTCATGCCACCGCGCAAACGGCGCTCAATGCGGCGGCAAGGGCGGCATACCAGCAGTTGCCGATTCCCATCCTCTTCGTCTGCGAGGACAACGGTGTCGGCATCAGCGTGAAGACGCCTCACGGGTGGATTCGGGCGAACTATGTGAATCGGTTCGGCCTGACCTATTTCGAGGCCAACGGACTCGATCTGATCGAAGGCTACACCGCGGTGCGCGCCGCCATCGATCATTGCCGCTCCCGCCGCCAGCCTGTTTTCCTCCATTTGAACGTCGTGCGCCTGCTGGGACATGCGGGCACGGACCCGGAGACCGAGTACCACGGCTGGGACGAAATCGAGGCGGCCGAGGCGCGGGATCCGCTGCTGAGCTGCGCGCGTCGCGTGATGGATCTGGGCGTGATGACGCCTGCCGACGTGCTTGCCCTTTATGAACGGACGCGCGAACGGGTTCGCGAGGCCGCGGAGGCCGCGGCCCACCGGCCGAAATTGAGTTCGGCTGCGCAGATCATGGCGCCCCTGGCGCCGCATTCGCCGGACGCCGTCGCCGCGGAAGCGGCGCGCGTGCCGTCGCTGGAGGATCGTCTTCATATCTTCGGCAGTGAAGACCAGTTGCCGGAGCACCGGCCCGCTCGCCACCTGGGAGCGCTGATCAACCACGGTTTGCATGATCTGCTGGTCAAGTACCCCCGCGCCGTCGTCTTCGGAGAAGACGTAGCCAAGCGTGGCGGGGTATACCACGTCACGACCGGACTCATGTCCAGGTTCGGAGCGGGGCGCGTCTTCAATACTGTTCTGGATGAAACCACGATCCTTGGTCTGGCTGTCGGCGCCGCCCATCTGGGGCTGCTTCCCATACCGGAAATTCAATACCTGGCCTACTACCATAACGCCGAGGATCAGATTCGCGGCGAGGCGTGCTCGCTCCAGTATTTCTCCAATGGACAGTTTCGCAACCCCATGGTCATTCGCATCGCCGGGTGGGGATATCAGAAAGGATTCGGCGGGCACTTCCATAACGACAACAGCATCGCCGCCTTACGCGATGTGCCCGGTCTCGTCATCGCCACGCCGAGCCGCGGCGACGACGCTGTGAAGATGCTCCGGACATGTATGGCCATGGCAACGGTCGACGGCCGGGTCATTGCCTTTGTCGAGCCGATCGCCCTGTACATGACCAAGGATCTCTGGGAACCCAAGGATCGGAGCTGGAGCTTCGAATACCCTCCGCCGCAGGAGTTCATTCCTTTCGGGGAGGGGGCGGTCTATCACGAGGAAGCCCGCGACCTCACCATCATCACCTTCGGCAACGGCGTGTACTTGTCTCTCCGCGCCGCGCGGGCACTCCACGAGCAGCATGGGATGGCCGCAAGAATCGTTGATCTACGCTGGCTGAATCCGCTGAATGAAAATTGGATCATCGCGCAGGCCCAGACGACCGGGCGGGTTCTCGTGGTTGACGAGGGCCGGCGAACAGGGGGAATCAACGAGGCCGTGCTGGCCCTGCTCTGGGAGCATTGTGGCGGCGCGGTGCGTGCCGCCCGGGTGACCGGCCTGGATACCTACATTCCGCTGGGACCGGCCGCTGACCTGGTCCTGCCGAGTGAGCAAGGCATTATCGACGCCGCGTTGGCGCTGCGATGACGCCGCCCCCCAACGCTGGCGGTTGGCGGGACCGCGAGAATGCGGCCTGATCATTGCTGGGGCTCGGCTCCGCGGGCACGACAACGACGTAGCCTCCGACGGGATCAAATCGGAAGTACCACTGGTTTCCCCAGGCTCCCAGAATGTCATTCCCGATGATGAGTTCCGGTACTGCGTCGTTCAAGTGGAGGATGACGCCCGCGCGAACGGTACCCAGCGCATCGTGGCGAATGTCAATCGTTTGTCGGTCGCCTGTGCTGCCCTCGAGCCCGGGCAGGGCGCCACGGTACATCACCGAGGCAGCCGCGCCCGTGTCCAGCAGGGCGCGCATCCGTTTGGTCGTGCTGCCGGAGGTCACGTCCACTTCGAGGAACGCCGAATCGAATCCGCGAAGGTGCTCCGGCGGATCGGCGAACGGCACGAAGACACCCTCTTGCGCGATTGCCGCGGCAAACGCGGCCGTTCGCTCCCGGAAATCCAGGGAGAGAATAACGCCCGTCTTGCGGAAGAACTCGATGCCAAGGGCGTTGCAGTCGCAGGCTGCGGCACCGACGATCGCCCCCGACGCTTGAGCCTGGATTCCGCCTGCCCGGTACGTGAACGGCGCGGTCATATCGACCGTGCGCGGCCCATCGAACGAGAGTACGTCAACGCTCCCGACGACATCGAGACCGTAGGTCTCGCGCAACATGATCTCGAAGCTTCCGCCGGTGTCGATCAAGGCGCTTCCAACGGACTCGCCGTCAACGGAAAAGGGGACTGTGAACAGGACGTAGGGGGTTGTGCCCAGCATGTTGCCGCAGCCGGGCAGGCTGATGCTCAACGCCGCGAGGACGAGCGCGGCCCGTTCCGCGCAGGTTCGAGTCCTGTTGCAGAAGCCCCCGCGACGGTCCTCCCGCAAAGCGCCCGGGACCTTCCCGTAAGTCCGGAGAATCGGCGAATGTGGCATGCTGAAGCGTATTTCCACGACATCTGTCCTGACCAGTCCGATCCGACGGACTTTATCTAACTTCTCGTCCGGCGAGCGGTCTTGCCAAGTAGATCGGTTGCTTCTTTGGTTGGCTCAAGGGGGCGGGGGCACCGTTTTGCCCAACTTGACCGCCCCGCCTCGCCGGGGACAATCTCATTGCGTTGGATCGACTCTTTTCGTACAGGATCAGCCGCATGAAAGCTGTTTTGAATTCGGTACTTCGGATCGGATTTTTCGCCGTTGTCTTGTCGATGGTCCCCCCCGTTCGGGCGGAAATCGTTGAAGTCAACGCGGAAGGCAAAGGTATTACGAAGGACGCCGCCTGCAAGGACGCCCTTCGGGTTGCGTTGGAGCGGGGAGGTCAGGTCGAGATCAGCTCCCACAGCCAGACCGAGAATTTCGAACTGATCCGCGACACCATCTACGCACGGGCCGACGGCATCGTCACCGATTACAAAGTCGTCAAGGAGGAGGCCGGGGCTGGGGGGGTCTTCTACTGCACGATTCGCGCCAAAGTGGACAAGAGCGTGGTCAGCTCGGAGTGGGGCGCGGTGCAGAACGTGCTCGACCAGATCGGCCGGCCCGGTATCGCCGTCTACATCCTCGAACGCATCGACGGCGTCGTGCAGGACAGCAGCATCCTCGAGACGCAGATCGAGAAGCGGTTGCTCGACATCGGCTTCACGGTCTACGCCGGGGAGCAGATTCGCAAGATCATGGAGAAGGAATCGGCTGACGCTGCAGCAGAAGATAACGTCGCCAAGGTCCAGGCGATCGCCAAGGACTTCGGCACGGAGATCTTCGTGACCGGCACGGCCCAGGCGAACGCGGCCGGCGTGAAAGACCTCTTCGGCGAGCCCACGGCCATGTACAACGCCGACGCCGCCGTGAAGATGTTCTACACCGATACGGGCCAGCTCATCGCCAGCGAGTCCATTCCGAACTGGCGGGGAGGTGCCCGCGGGTTCCATACCACGTCGCCGCAGGCCGGCAAGAAGGCCCTGGAGAACGCCGGCGTGGACCTCGTCGAGAACGTCTACTACACGATCATGAAACAGTGGGCGACGCGGATTTCCTCCGGCGGCGAGATCACCCTGGAGGTGGAAGGGATGTCCGTGGCCAAGGGGCTGAGAATCAAGCAAAGGCTGCGCGATCTTGACCCCGATAAGATTGTCAGCGTGGACGGCCCCAAGGTGACCAAGGGCGTCGCCACGTTCCGCATCAAGGCCAAGATGACCGCGGAGGAGCTTGCCGAGTATCTTGTCCGCGACGAATGGGCGGATACGATGGAAGTCGTCGATCTGAAATCGAATCGGATCCAGGCCAAGGCGGTGGGGGATTAGTGGTTGACCAGTCCCCGGTGCACCGTAATTTGAGGAGCGGTAGGGGGTATTGGGGCGTGTGATTCCGGCGCAATCCGGAATCCACGTCCAATGCACGCTTCCGTTGGCCTCCGGCTTTCGCCCAAGTGTCGTACGGCCTCGCCGCGTAGGGATAGACACAATGGTCAAGGAACTTCACGGACAACTCGCCGTCGATTCGCAGCGCTTCGCGTTGGTCGTGAGCCGCTACAACGACTTCATCACGGGTCGCCTGGTCAGCGGGGCGATTGACGCGCTGAAGCGCCACGGATGCCCGGAGGGTCAGATTACCGCGATCTACGTCCCCGGCTCTTTCGAGTTACCGCTCGTCGCGGGCAAGGCTGCGCGCTCGGGTCAGTTCGACGCGGTCATCTGCCTGGGCTGCATCATTCGCGGGCAAACACCGCACTTCGAGTATATCGCCGCCGAAGCGGCGAAGGGCATCGCCGAAGTGGCCATGTCCACGGGCGTGCCCACCACCTTCGGCGTCATCACCGCCGATTCGCTGGAGCAGGCCGTGGAGCGCGCCGGCAGCAAGGCCGGCAACAAGGGAGCCGATGCGGCGCTCAGTGCGATCGAATTGACCACCCTGCTCCGCCAGTTCCCCTCCGGTTCCTGATCCTGGCATGACTGCTCCACACCTGGAACGTCATCAGGCTCGCATTCTGGCCATGCAGGCCCTCTGTCAATGGGAGGCCCAGCCCGACTCCGGCCACGACCTTTTGCGCGAATTCCTCGCCGAGCAGGACGTCCCCGCGGATGCCTCGACGGAGGCGGAATGGATCGTCGGAATCTACTGGTCGCGCGCTCCGCAGATTGACAAGCTCATCGCCTCCGCCACCGAACACTGGGACTTCTCGCGAATTTCCACCGTCGAGCGTAACATCATGAGGGTCGCCGCCGTGGAGCTCCTCGGCGGACGCACGCCGCCCAAGGTGGCGATTACGGAAGCCGTCGACATCGGCCGGGAATTCGGCGGCGCCGAATCACCGCGCTTCATCAACGGTGTACTCGATCGCGTGTGGCGATCGATTCGGGCGACTCCGGACGAACCTGCGTAAAGAGAATCATGGGACTGTTCGATCGTATCAAACAGGGGTTGCAGCGCACCCGCGAGAAGATCGCCACCGGATTCCGGTCCATCCTCCGCGTGGGGCGAAAGATCGATCAGGAAACCCTGGACCGCCTGGAAGCAGCCATGCTCGCCGGGGACTTCGGCCCCGCGACAACCGCCAAGCTCGTGGGCCTGCTCAATGCGGCCTGGAAAAAGGGCGAGATTGTCGAAGAGCAGGATGTCACGCCCTACCTGAAACGCCACATCATTTCCCTCTGGCCGGAGTCCGATCGGAGTATCCACTTTGCGCCGTCCGGGCCGACCGTCATTCTCGTCACCGGTATCAACGGCTCCGGCAAGACCACCAGCGTCGCCAAGCTCGGGCAGTGGTTCACCGGGCAGGGAAAGAAGGTCATTCTCGGTGCCTGCGATACGTACCGTGCGGCCGCCGTTGAACAACTCTCCATCTGGTCGCAGCGCGTCGGTGTGCAGATCGTCAAGCACGGGCAGGGGGCCGACCCCGGTGCCGTGGCCTACGATGCCTGCGAGGCGGCCGTGGCCAGGGAGGCGGACGTACTTCTGCTCGACACGGCCGGTCGGCTCCATACGCAGGATCACCTCATGCGCGAACTCGGCAAAATCCGTAAGGTCGTTGAGCGCAAGATCGAAGGTGCACCGCATGAAGTGGTGCTCGTGCTGGACGCGACCATCGGCCAGAACGCCATCAACCAGGCAAGACAGTTTTCCGAGCACGTGGATGTAACCGGCATCTTCCTGGCCAAGCTCGACGGCAGTGCCAAGGGGGGTGTCGTCGTCGGCATTCGCGATCAGCTCAACGTGCCGGTCAAGTTCGTCGGACTCGGGGAAACGCCTGACGCCATCGCACCCTTCGATCCGGCGACGTTTGTGGAAGCGCTTTTTGCAGAGTAGTCCGATGCTCGACTATCGCACCGCCGGTGAATCGCACGGTAAAGCGCTGATTGCGCTGGTGGAGGGCCTGCCGGCGGGCGTTACGGTTCGCGAGGACCGCATCAACGGAGAGCTCCGTCGACGGCAGGGTGGCTACGGCCGAGGCGGTCGGCAGCGAATTGAGCACGATGAGGTCCAGATCCTCTCGGGGATTCGCGGAGGCCGGACGATCGGTTCGCCCCTTGCGCTTCAGATCGTCAACCGCGATGTCCGCATCGACGAGGCGCCGGCGGTTCATCGCCCCCGTCCGGGTCATGCCGATCTGGCCGGAAGCCTCAAGTTCTTGACCGTGGATTGTCGCGAGACGCTCGAACGGGCCTCGGCGCGAGAGACCGCTGCCCGTGTCGCGGCGGGCGCCTTGGTGCGCAACCTGCTGGACGAATTCGGCATTGACGTCGTGGGCTTCGTCAAGTCGATCGAGGGGGCTGAAGCGGCCGTCGACCTCGATACGGCTCCCGATGATCTTCGGCGGAATCGCGACGCCAACGAAGCCTATTGCCCCGACGCCGCGGCCGCTCTGCGCATGATCGACGTTATTCATCGCGCCGCCGCCGATCGGGACACGGTCGGCGGTGTGGTTGAAGTACACGTGACCGGACATCCACCGGGATTGGGCTCTTGCATGCGCTGGCAGGACAAGCTGGATGGCCGCATCATGCAGGCCGTCGGCTCCATTCAGGCGATCAAGGGTGTGGAGATCGGCCTGGGATTCGGCGCAGCCCGGTTGCCCGGCAGCGCGGTACACGACGAAATTACCTTCAGCCCGGCCGAGCGAAACCTGCCCTCGCTCGGATTCGTGCGGCCGACGAACAACGCGGGGGGAATCGAAGGTGGCATGACGAACGGCGCGCCGATCGTCCTGCGGGCCGCGATGAAACCGATCAGCACGCTCCTGCGGGGTATGCCGAGTGTCAATCTTTTGACACTTACCCCCGAGCGATCCGACTACGAGCGCAGCGATGTGGCAGCGGTTGCAGCGGCCAGCGTAGTTGCGGAGAATGTCGTCGCCTTTGAGATCGGGAGGGCGTTCCTCGAGAAGTTCGGCGGCGATACGTTGGACGAGGTGCGGGCGGCGTATGAGTATTTTCTGCGCGCGGCCCGTTCGCTCTCGCCCGCATCCGCCCCGGGCGATGGCGCTCAGCCCTGATCCGAATGCGCCCGAACGGCAGCTTGCGGCTGTGGCGGAATTGGCAGACGCGCTGGACTTAGGATCCAGTGGCCGAGAGGTCGTGGGGGTTCGAGTCCCCCCAGCCGCAGTTAAGTGACAGAATCTTGTCACTTCGTTTTTGTGCGTTTTTGCCTTGTTTTATAGGCTTTTTCGCACCGTCGGCACTTACGGGCCGATCGTCCATTTTGTTAGGCATCCGGTAAGTTTTACGCCCTTTCGGAAGCCCCTCAACATATGTCTCAACATATGTCTGAGATCGCCCGTCCGTACCCGTCGCTCGGGCTTGCTCCTGCTGCGGCGAATCGTCCAGCCGGGGGAGCTGCTCCACCGCTCCAGCCGTATCGAGAAGCCGGGCATCGGTATAGACACGAGTCGTGAGCCGGATGTCCGTGTGTCTCATCAACTCCATCGCCGTACGGATGTTCACGCCAGCCTTGGCGAGCATCGTCCCGTACGTTACCCGCAGGGAATGAAGATCGAGCCGCCCGGCATCCGTGATCGGTTCAATGCCCATGCTCTTGAGATCACGTCGAAACGTGCGATACGTCGGCAGGGGGCCGAACACCGTGTCACCGGGCTTCCAGCCCTCGGGGCGATACTCACGGAGCAGCTTGGCCAAGTCCGCCGGCAGGGGGATCGCGTCCGCCCGTCGGCTCTTCGTCGTGCTCG
Source organism: Phycisphaerae bacterium (assembly GCA_024102815.1). Lineage (NCBI taxonomy): Bacteria > Pseudomonadati > Planctomycetota > Phycisphaerae > Phycisphaerae bacterium. The sequence continues at coordinate 56,484 of JAGFJJ010000010.1, read as the reverse complement.
CCCGTAGCTGGATCGCGGGCTTGGGATCGTCGAGCAGTAGATCACCCCAGCGAAGTGCTTGGCACTCCATCCGCCGCAGCCCCGTGTAAGCCAGCGTGCGATAGATCAGCCCTCGGCCACGCTTGGCCGTCACGATCTTGCCAAGCTCATCGAGGGTCGCCGCCCGCCGGGGGATCACCGGCTCGGTAGCTTCGGCCTTGGCGATGCCCGCGATCGGGTTCTTCTCCATCCGCTTGTGGCTTACCAGCCAATTGCACAAGGCACGCACAGCCTCGATGTAGTGATTGCACGTCCGATCGGACAGCCCCGCCCGCCGCTTTCGTCCGAGCCAGGAGGAGAAGCTATCCACGTCGATATGGCCGAGTTTTGTCCAGCCGATCTCGTTGGTAATCAGCTTCATCCGATCGTGCAGCTTCCGGGTGTACTGGTATGCACGCCCCGCCCGCTGAAGATCGTCGATCCAGTCGGCAACGTGCTTGTCGAGGGCTTTCTCGCCGTGCTCGAAGGAAACATCGACGATGCCCGCCCGCTGCCGCTCGACGCTCCGTTCAATCGTGGCGAGCTTCTGCTTGGCGGAGGCGAGATCACGATAGCCGGATGCCGTCTTACGCTTGCCGCTGGCATCGGTGTAAGCGATGGAATATACATCCGCCTCGACGTACACCGGCTTGCCGTCACGGCCGAGCACCGGCTCCCGCTGAGGCACGAGCACACGCTTGCCTTTGTTGGGGCCTCGGGCCGCGATCTTCTCCACCATGATCGGCGAGCCGTCACGCCCGCGAGCCGTCCGCATTTTCGGATGCCTAGCCTTAAAGATATGGGCCATCGCTACCCCTTTCGCCGTCGCACCAGCCGGATGTCGAGCCCGAGGGCCTCGGCGATCCGTACGAATGTCGCCAGCTCCACCGTGCCTTGTCGGGCACCCGAGCACCAATTGTGTACCGTCGCGTATCCGAGCCCGGATCGTCGGCAAAGCTCGTTCATGCTTATGCCGAGCTTCTCGAAGTGCTGCCGGGCCGCCGCGTTGAGTTGATCCGTATTCATGCCGGATAGCTTATCCCGTTGTCGATATCCCGTCAACCCGTCCGATGCCGCCGCAGCCATCGACCGATCCGCTGCACGTGCTTGGCGAACACGGCATCACGAGTCGGGAGCTTGTCCGCGTCGCCGGGGCTTCGCTCCTCGATGCCGTCGGAATACTGGCCGTCTCGACTTGTCGGCGGGCTGCTCATCGGGGGCGGAGCTTCGGCTTTGCTCCCGCCGATCCGGGCATCGGACAAGGGGTTTACCCGGCCAGCCATTGACGCTTCCTACTCGGCCGGTGTGGTCAGGGCTTTGAGCTCATCGAACGAACGAACGCACTGGTAGCGTTTACCTCCGACCTTCGAAACAACGACCGCTGAACCGTCCTTTTCTTCAACGAAAGCGACCTCATTCAACGGAAACAATATCCGGCCGTTCTCTGCACTTACTTCAACAAACAACATAGCAAATACTCCAAATAATAAGCCACATAACCAGCGATCGGCACCACGCCGATTCGTTCACACATTAACGCGGGGGAGCACCGCCCCAGCCGTCACGGAACGACCGGCCGGAGCGTGCTGCACAGCCCGACCACAGCGTAACGGGGAGCCCGATCACGCTGAGAGTGCCAATTGATCGACACGCATTGTGTACGTCGTGGCCGAGGCGTACGCTCCACGCTCACACGGGCCAACGTCGATGAGCTTCTCAACTTCCAGAATCCGCCGATGCACAACATTGCCCGGCAACAGTCGATACTCTTCGCCCGAGCCGTCGGCCGCCAATTGAAAACAAAACGATGATCCGGCAAGGGCACCATCCCACACTGCCCCGAGGGCTTTGCGAACTATGGCAGAATCCACCGTCAGGGTATTCTCGTATAGCAGCCCCTTGCATGTGGTGGACAATGATAGATTGCCCCGCGTTGTCGAGCCGATCTCGTATCGCCGATCGTGGGTGATAAGGCACTTCACCGCTTGTCGCTCCCGCAGTGCTTTATCGAAAGCCCTGGGGGCGACAGTCTCGTAAGCATCGGGCAGAATCCAGAACCTTGTGCCATCGTCGAGATCATCCTCGAACACGCTGGCCAGCCCGCATATCGCCCAACCTTGGGCCGTGCTTGGCGGTTCTTGCAGCCGCCTTGCTGCTTTCGCCGTTAAATAACGCCGTTCGGCACGCCCCGATATCGCCCCTTTGAGTTTGTCGATCACCGGGCGATACCGTTGCAGCCAACGATATTCTTCCTCTGTCGCAAGATGGTGAATTTCCCTGAAGAGGGCTTCCACATCATCCTCCGCTGAGCGTGCCGACATTCTCTCAAGCTGGTCTAGGTTTTTTGACCAGTGCCGCACGAAACCCGCTAGGAAGTCGGCCTTTTGCGCCAATGTTGATGAATAATATGGCATGGTCAGGCACCTACTTTCTTGGCGAGCTCTTCTTCGAGCCGTCGCCGCAGCGATTTAAACCGCCCGCCCAGGGTTTGCAGGGATAGGAGAGTCTCGGCCACGTCGCGGGTGATGTCGGCACAAACGCGGAAAGCTTCGTTCTCATGCCCCGCCGAACTCGACGCTGCATAGTCGCCGTTGTATCCCGCTTCACGCTGTCGATCCGCCGCCCGGGTCGCCAGGGTTCGATACGATTTCTCCATCAGCCGCAGCTCCTCGATACGCCGTGTCGAATCACGGAGCGGAGCAGTTTCCTCGGCCAGGTTCTCGATCGTCGCCAGAAGTTTCATGTCCGTTGTCATACGTTCACTCTCCTATTGCTTGGATAGCCTCAGTCATACGCTTCAATTCCACCACGATCCGACCGATGCTCGATTGAATGTCGAGCAGCCGCCGCGATCGATGCCATAAGTGATCCAACTCCTCGGCGATATCATCGGCCTCTTGTCCGAGCACGATATGCAGTCGGCCTCGAAGCTTGTTTTGCAAGTCGCGGTTTTCGTTCAATGCCAGCGTGAGCACGCTTCGATCCGAAGCCGCCTCGACGAAATGCCTACCGGCTTCAGATACCGACCTGCACAACTCCTGCACTCGCTCGCCAACGTCACGCTCGACTTTCGTAGCACTCGCCATTGTTTCTTACTCCTCATCATCAGCATCATTCTCGGGGGGTAGACTCTCCCACCGCTCACATTCACCGGGCAACCACAGCCCGAGCCGAGTCAAGAACTCGGCTTCAGTCTCGAAGTCATCGCCCGCCGCATTGCTGGCAAGCTCCCTACTCCAAATCCGAGGCACGCCGCGGGACAGCCCGTAGTATCCACCGACCACGCCGTAGATATCAGGGTACTCCGCATGGGCCTCGGCCACCGCCGCTTTCCACGTGGGATCATCGAACCAGTGCACACCGCCCAAGCACAAACGCTTTTCAGGCGCATCAAATGTCCACCAGTGATACGGCCGGGAGCCGGGATATTTCGCAGCCCACTCGCGAGTGATCTGCTCGCCGTGCAATTCCCACAATGCCCGAATCTCATCATCATCGACATGGTGCCGGAGCCCACGTTCCAGCTCGATGAGAATCGTCGAGCCCCGCTCCAGGAGAGCACGCACAGCGTCGGTAAGCTCCAAGCCGGGCCGCTGCCGCCGTGATGTTCTTTTTCGGTAAGGGGGCATCACGCACCGCCTTTCTTGGCCGGGCCGGTAGGCGATAACCGAGGCACCCGCCCGGGCTCGGGTGCCACATCGAGCCCCAGCTCCCGTACAAGGCGAGCAAAGGCCAGCCGGGAGTCACGCTCGACAGCCACTTCGGGCCGGGATCGCGGGCACCCGAAGCGATCCGTATAGGACACACCCGACTTGTCGAGCAGCTCCCGAGCACCTTGGCACCTATCCCACGACTCAGCCGCCAGTGTGAGCAGCTTCACGTGATGGGCTTCAAGCTCGAACTCGGCCGCGATCTCCTCGAACCAACGCCGAGTGGCGGGTTTCAAGTGCTTGGGGGCCTTAATGGTTTCTTTGCTCATGGCGAATATCCATTTTCAGTCGGCAACGGCTCGAAAAAATGCACGTTGGGCACACGGTCTATAAATGGCCAGCTACCCGAGATTGCAAGGGCACTACACCCACACTGTACTAACTCAAGTACCATAACGATAATCCGCTGGGGGATCGCTCCCCGTACACTCCTCGGGCAGCACGTCGGGGTATTCCACCGCCGATGTCCCACACGTCGGATCAGCCTCGATATCCACTGTCTCAAAATCGAAACCCTCATTGGTGATAGCGTCGCAAGGGGTTTCGTCGCCGTCGCCACTGGAAGTGATCCGAAACTTGAGACTTGGCCGGCCGGGCCCGGAGTCGTACCCGAGGGTACCGAAGCCCGCTTCAGCCAAACGCTCTAGTGCAGCCTGGGCGTGTTCGGGATCATCCCGATACTGCCGGGGGCCTCGGGTGAGATCACGCACAGAGCACGATCCCCCACGTCGAGTGATCCACTCTAGAAGCTGGCGATACTCACGCTGTGCATCCGTCTCGTTAAGCAGGGCATACACCCTACCGGCTTCACACTTGAGCCAATCCGTGAACGTGATCGCCCGTTGCATATCCTCGGGGCCGATGCTGTTTACGGGGGCGTTGTGATCCGCTGCACGCACACAGGCAAAGATCAGGGCCAACCGAGCACACACACCCCGGAGCTTTGCCAAGTGAGCCCCGAGATCGTCGTTGGAGATCTCCACCGTCTCTTGGGCATGGGCGTTGTGCCAGGGTATCCACAAGGCCTTAGCACTATCGCCGAGGGGTAGGTACCGGGGCCTCGGGTTGCCGTCGTCGTCGATGCCGGGCAGGAGCCCCAGGAGCATACCGAGCAGGCTCCCCCAACGAGATTCTACACCCTCAGCCAGCTCGGCTTCCGTCCATACCGGAGCACGCTCGGGGGGGTACGTGAGCAGCAGCCTAGCGAGTAGGCCGGATTCACGTTCCTTGGCACCAAAGTAACGCCGCAGAATACCGGGCTGTATGCTGCCGAATATGCTCACAGCCGCACGGGGGATGAATATCGAGTCTCCGCCCTTACGATCGATCACAAGGGGAGTTGCGTCGTACATTGAGAGCCAAGCCCCGGAGTCCGAGCCCTTACCGCCGCTGGCATAGCGGTCGAATGAGCCTACCCAGCTTGCAAGCTCTTCACGCACAGCGATCAGCCCGAGCGGATTCTCACTATGCTTGGCACCCACGGCCTCAATGGTTATGTCACCGATGAGCACGCGTCTCTGTTTAGGCTTCTCTGGACGTACCGGGGGATCAGTAGGCGGGCCTTTTTTTTGAGCGGCCTTCCACGCCGCAAGCTCGATCCCGTACCGCTCTTCAGCTATAGCGTGCTCAGTCATCGCCTCGGCGAAAGCTTGCCGATCTTGCTGATAGAGCTGCACGAGGGGGCGTGTGACGGCCTTGACTACCGGGCTCTTCGTCACGCCGGATCGGCCTACGATCCCGCCCCACAATATCGAGGGCTCCACCCAGCCCCCCTTGAGCAGCACAGCTACCCGATTGCCTATGCACCCCGCCGCCGCTGTGAGCACACCGAGGGTAGCGTAAGCCGGATCAGTAGAAGTCGCCGAGGAGATCGCCGTCACGATCTCCAAGAGCCTCGGGGGGAGGGCCTCGACGGGGCACGGCCGCCATGCCGGGATATCGATTTTCAAACTCTCTGCACTGGCGACGGTGACAAAACCCTTACTGGCGGGGTCGCCACGGGGGGTTTCGTTTTTCGTCGCCGCTATTGCCGCTACCCAGGAGCGTGCAAAGTAATCTTTTCGCCCGTCGCCGAATTTCGAGAAACCGGAGCACAGGGCTTGTGCATGTTCTTGAGTGCATCCCGCTCGATACAGTGTGCAGAGTGCTCCGTGATCCCGCCGCGAGCGATCTCCGTCCCCCGGATCGGCCGCCAGCATTTCCATCGCACGGCCGACCAGGGCGTGATTGACGGGGCCGCGATGCTTGCCGTTGCCGTCCGCCGAGGGCGTTGGAGCCGCCGGCAACTCGGGCAGAAACTCCAAGAGCCGATCGAAGTCCCACCGGGGGCCGTCGAGCTTCACGATTGTGCAGGGGCGTGCAGGATCATATTTCGCGTTGAGAAAGCCCGGCAGTCGCAGCACCCTTGAAACGTCGCACACGTGATCCCCGCCGATCGCTTGTGCGATCCGCTTGTTTGCGTTCTCGACTTTGGCGATCGCCTCGGGGCTGTCGAACTCGATCGGCTCATCGAGTACCCAATAAAGGTGAGTGCCGCCGCCGCTGGATATGATGATCGTCGGGGGGATGCCCAGCTCGTTGCATCGATAGGCAACTTCGTCGGGCGTCATCCCGTCGAAGTCACCCCACAGTGATCGAGCCCGGGCAACGTCTTGTTTCTTCCCCCCCTTGTGCTTGCGAGCACACACCGAGAAGTAAATACCCGCCCGCTTCACCGAATTGCCACCGATCATATTCGCCACGGCCGCCGGGCTCGGCTTTGCTAGGGTAGTCCAGCTTCGATCGACGGTGCCATCGGGATCGATGATCCGGAACTCGATGAGATCATCCGGCTTGAAGATCAGCCCCAGGAGCTGGCGAGCTTCGGGGGGCAACTCACCAGCTCGGGGCCGTTGCGGGGGGGAATTGGGATCAGTATGATTCACCTAGTCATCACTCCGCCCGCCGCCTGTATGGGGCGGGTTTCTCATTAGTACGGGGTAATTGCTTCGGCACTGGCCTTGCTTGATACCTCGTCTCCAACCCCACACCAGCGATACCCCGCCAGTCGCTCACGCTCACGAGCGAAGTCCGCTTCGGACATACTCCGCCAGCCGCCGAAGATCGTGCCCACGTTCATGCCCCAGACAGTCTTGCAATCATCGCAGCAAAACACAGGCACCACAGGATCACGCCACGTCAAGTCGCCCACCTTGTTGCAGTCCGGGCATCGGCCGCAATAAACGCTCATGTCGGCCGCATCGTCATCGGCCCCCAATGCAAGCTTAAACAATCCGCCCCCGCCCGCGTCTCCGTAAATTCGTTGTGCCCCCGATTGGGCAAGTGATTCGGCCATTGCGTTGTTGCGGGCGATCGCCAGGCAGTCGCCTTTCCGCAATCCGATCGCCGCATTCAGGAGTGCGACGTATTGAGCGAGTCGCAGATCGCGTTGTTCGCCGCAGCGTCGGCACAGTGAAAAGAGCAAGTTTTCGTGAAAGAATGACAGCCCGAAGTGCTCATCCTCGGCAAAGCTACTATTGCAGGAAACGCACGTGCTGAGGTTATCCCACGGCTCCGCAATCACGATCTCGGGCATGGGCACGCAAGCAACCTCACGATAGCGGGCCTTTTTGTCGGCCGCCTCCGCCGCGTCCAGCTTTCGCAATGAATCCTCGGGATCGAAATTGCACCCGGGCCACCACGTCTCGCAGTCATCGCAGACGTAAACTTCGTCTCTCGGATCGGGGCCATGCCAGCCCGAACATCCCAAACAATCCGGGCACACAAAGTGTGCCTGCCAATTCGGTTTCAGTCGTCCACGTGCCATTGCTATCCTCTCGAAAATCACCTATCACACCGGCCACGCTGCCGGGTTTCTTGTTCAAGCCATCGCTCGATTGTCGAGCGTCGCCATCGAAGATTGCGTCCGATGCACACGTCCGCGTCGGGGAGCCGCCCGAGGGCACGCCAGGTTCGGAGCGTTCGATCGGTGCAGTCCAAGAACTTGCACAAACTCCGTGAATTGAGCAGGGGATCGCCCATAGGATCGGGTGTCAACCGGATGTCACTCACTGGCCGGACCCTCCTGCTTCGAGGGCTCCGCCGTCGCACGTTGTATAAGGGCTTGCTCTACCGCCTCGGCGTTGAATCTGAGTTGCCGCCCAACCTGTAAACAGGGAATCCGCCCGGCTCGGGCTTCAGCTTTTAGCCAATCGGCGGGGAGCTGGAGCTTGCGTGCCAGTGCCCGTAGGTTGTCGAGCCGTTGCGTTTCCATGCCCGAAGTCTACCGGGCACGGTGTGTACTAAGAAACTATCTCAAAAAGCCGTTTCCTGTCGATATTGGCGTCATGGACTTTTTGGAAGGAGCCATGGATGGCCAGAATGAAACGGCGTGTCAAACGGTTGGAGACCGTCTGGGCGTGTCCGGACGATCTCTGGAACGATTATGTTCAGCCGGTGTTGGAGCGGTTGGATGCGCGCAAACCGGGGCCGGGTCGCAACCGAATCGATGCCCGCAAAGCATTGAACGGCATCATCTATCAGTTGCGCACCGGTTGTCAGTGGAACGTGCTGCCCAAGCGGTTCGGCGACGACAGTTCGGTGCATCGCACAATGCAGCGCTGGATTGAACAAGGCGTGTTTGCCGAAATCTGGTCGTTGCTGATCGAGCATTGTGATGAGCTCGATGGCGTAGACTGGCAGTGGCAGAGCGGTGACGCGGCCATGGGCAAGGCGCGCTTGGGGGGGACGAAGTGGGCAAAAACCCGACGGATCGTGCGAAAAACGGCTGCAAGCGCAGCGTGATTGTCGAGGGCGATGGCGGTCCGCTGGGCGTTGTTGTCGCGGCAGCGAACGTGCATGACGCCAAGCTGCTGGAGGCGACAATCGAAGCGATCGTTGTCGAGCGTCCTGATCCGGACGACGAGGAACAACATCTGTGTTTGGATAAAGGCTATGATAACCCGACCGGCCGTGCGGCTGCGGTGAACGGAGAATACCATCCGCACATCCGTCGGATCGGCGAGGAGAAGATGGACGACCGATCTCGCAAGACAAAGCCAGCACGACGCTGGGTTGTGGAGCGCACGCTGGGCTGGTTGAATCGTTGCCGCGCGATTCTCGTCCGCTACAACAAAAAGGCGCACAACTACCTCGGCTTGATTCAACTGGCGTGCCTTCTGCTGTGGTATCGTCGATCATGGCGACTGGCTAATTTGAGATAGTTTCTAACGGTTGACGTTTGGTGATTTCTGGTGATTCTCGATAGAGTTGGGCGGAGCCAGTCGATAGGTGCCTTTAGCGGCTTTGACGATCATCGTGCCCCAGGCGGGATGATTCTTGCCATTCTTCCGAAAAGTGTGCAGTAGCCGATAGCGATCTGCAATGCTGCCCACGGCCTCGCCAAGCGTTTCCTCGGCCACAGAAAGCCCGCCGCGTTCCCACGCTTGCCATAGGAGCTTGATCGCTGCCGCTTGCGATTTGGTAAAGTGAAATACTCGCTCGCCCCACAGCACACTCATAAAATCATCGGAGTGCGTAAACCGGGCAGCCTCGGGCGTGCTTGCCCCGTCGGCCGCGTACCGATACTTGACGGCGTCACCGATTGCCGTGTCGATCTCGGTAGCCGATGCCGGGGGCTCGTTCGATCGCCGGGCGTACAAGGCATCGGCCGCGAACCTGAGGAATAGCTCCTCGATTGCATCGACCTTGCCGGAGAGCAGCGTCGGGCCGTTGGGAGCAAGAGATCGGCGAGCACGATCCGCCGCGTCGCGTACTTTGCCGCACAGCTTCCCGAGGGGCTTCTCGCGTTCGGACAGCTCCCACGTCGAGCCCTCGACGGGGCCGGGCACCGTCACCGTGCCGTGATCTCGGATGAGTCGCCTTACTTCGTCGGCCGCTTGGGCCACGTCAGCCAGGAATTGATCGAGCATGGTGCTACCCCCCTAAGGGCGGGCCCGGGCCGAGGGGATCGGGGGATAGCGTCCGATCTCCACTCGGCTCGGTTCGGTCGGGATCAGCGACCTACCCGCTTACAGTTTACCCACCGTCCGCCGTCGATCGAATCATCGCCATGATGCCAGCCCGGAGAGCCTCGGGCAGCCGGGGCCACGCCCGCACCAGGGCCGCCAACTCGGGATCGAGGGCCTCGGAGCATATGTCTCGACATATGTCGTTTTCAGATCGCTTGTAAGTGCTTGATTGACGGGGCTTTATGGACGTGTCGTGGGGGTTCGAGTCCCCCCAGCCGCAATTCAGAACGAACGACGCCTCCTATTGCCTATTGCCTATTGCCTATTGCCTTTCCCTACCCTTCATGCTCCGTCGATACCGTCGCCTCCTCGTTCTCTTCTTCCTCCATCCGCGACCGGATCGCATCCCACTCCTCGAGCGTCAGCGTCACTTCCCGCGCCTGCGAGCCCTTGTAGTCTCCGACGATTCCCGCTTCCGCCATCTGGTCGATCAGCCGCGACGCCCGCGAATAGCCGACGTTGAGCCGCCGCTGAAGCAAACTCACGCTTCCGCGCCGCGACTCGAGAATGATCCGCACCGCATCGTCGAAGAGCGGGTCACGCAGGGAGAGGTCACCTTCCTCGCCCGGCGTCTTGATCCGCACCAGTTCCGGATGGAATTCCGGCTTGGCCCGGCTGGCAAGATCATCCAGGACGGCTTGGACCTCCCTGTCGTCCAGGAACGTTCCCTGCGCTCGCGTCAGCTTATGCATGCCCGGCGGCAGCAGCAGCATATCGCCCTGTCCCAGCAGTACCTCGCCGCCGTTCTGGTCGAGCACGATCCGCGAGTCCAGCCGCGACGCCACGCGGAAGCAAATCCGGCAAGGGAGGTTGGATTTGATAAGCCCCGTCAGCACCTTCGCCTCGGGACGCTGCGTCGCCACGATGATGTGGATCCCCACCGCCCGAGACTTTTGCGCCAGCCGCGACAGATGATGCTCGACTTCCTTGGCCGAGGTCATCATCAGGTCCGCAAGCTCGTCGATCACGATCACGATGAACGGCAGGTGCGTTGAAATCTGGGCCTTCTCTTCATCCGTCGTCGGCTCCATGCGCCGATACAGCTCGTCCGCGCCCAGCCGGTTGTACGAAGCGATGTCTCGCACGCGAGCCTCGGCCAGCAGTTCGTAGCGCTCGTCCATTTTCGTCACGGCCCATTCCAGGATCTTCTCCGCCCGGGCCATGTCCGTGACGATCGGACACATCAGGTGCGGCACTTCCTTGAACTGACTCATCTCCACCATTTTCGGGTCGATCAGAATCAGCTTCACATGGTCCGGCCGTTTGGTCATCAGCAGACTGAGGATGATCGCATTCAGGCACACGCTCTTTCCCGATCCCGTCGTGCCCGCGATCAGCAGGTGCGGCATCTTGGTCAGGTCCGTCACCAGCGCCGCGCCGCTCGCGTCTTTCCCAAGAAAGAGGGGCAGGTTCTGCTCCGACGCCTTTTTGCCCGCCATGGTCATCAGCTCTTTCAGGCGGACCTGTTCCTTTTGCAGGTTGGGAACCTCGACGCCGATCGTGTTTTTCCCCGAAATCGGCGCCACCACGCGAATGGCGTGTGCCTTCAGCGCCCGGGCGATATCATTCGAAAGGGCCGAAATCTGCGAGACCTTCACACCCGAACCCAGCCGCAGCTCGAACATCGTGATGACCGGCCCCGTGTCGATCTCCACGACCCGCGCGTCCAGCCGGAACTCGCTCAACGTGCCCTCCAGGACTTTGGCCTGCTCCCGCACGGCCGTTTCCTGCTGGGCGCTGAAGTTGAACTGCGGCGCCTCCAGAAGATCCAGCGACGGCAACCGCCAGTTCTCGATCTGCTTTGGATAGGGCTCCGCTCGCGCCATGCGCTGCGGACTGGGCATGTTCACCTTGGGACCGGCAAGCGCCCGCGCCGCACGGGCACGAGCGGCCTGGGCGGGCGCCTCCTCCTCCTCCTCCTCCTCGGCGTCGACGTCTTCGTCCAGTTCCTCGTCCTCGTCGATCGCATCCTCTTCTACTTCGTCGACGGCCTCGTCCTCTTCCTCATCCTCCGGCTCCACCGTCCGGCGTCCTCGGCGCGCTGACTTGCGCTCTTCTTCCGCGGCCTCTTCCTCGTCGAAGAGATTCCCTTGAGCGGTCCCGGACTTGTTCCGCGAACCCGATCCCGCCGACGCGCGTGCGCGCGGCGCTCCGAGAAGTTCCTCGGTTTCCTCGGCCGTCACCCCGATCGCCGGTTTCAACACCGATCCCGCCGTCGCCGAAGCCGCCCGGATCACACGAATCGCTTGATTTCCTGCCGTCACGCTTGTCCGCCGGGCGATTCCCGGCAGGCGCAGGACCCATCCCTCGGTGATGAACAGCAGTCCCACGATCAGGCTTGAAACCACGACGATGATCGTTCCCGTCCGATCCAGGTACGTGGTCATCAACCGACCCAGCCCGAACCCGACCAGCCCTCCGTGCCCCGTCAGCGACGCCGTCGCCGTCCCACGGGTCATCAAATACGAGGTCGTGGATGTCGCGCCGACCAGCAGGGCCAGTCCGAAACCGCGCTCCCACAGACTCCCGATGGGCCCCTGCGTCAGCCGCGACAGCGCCATCAGCGTAAAGAACAGCAGCAGGGGATAGGCCCCATCGCCCAGAACATGACGCAGCCAGTACGCTCCGAAAGCGCCCACCTGACCGCACGCGTTCACGGCCGGTTGATTATGCGGAAACTGGTGAGGACTGGGCCAGTCGCCCGGGTTGAATGTCAGCAGCGCCGCCCAGAAAAACAGACATGCCGTCAGCGCCGCCAGAGGCAGCAGGAGCGACCTCGGCGTAGGCAATTCCGCCTCCATGCTGTCCGTCGTTCGGCGACTCATCCCTGGTCAAGAGAGGTGCCGTCAATTGCGCCCCTCATCCCTCCGTGTCCGATCTCTTCTTCCTGTTGCCTGTTGCCTTTCTTCTCTTTCCCTTCGTGGCTCAGTGGCTTCGTCGCTCCGTGGCTTCTTCCCTTGATATCGGCTGTCCTCCGGGCGGCGCTCCACCCCGAACGCGACCGCAGGGCCTAGTATCGGTCTCGCACAAGCGCCCAGACCCGGTCAGCCGACTCGATCGCTTCCTTGGCGTGTTCGTCGAACCAGGCCTTCTTCTCAGCATTGAGAAACAGCAACAGCCGTCCGTTCACGATGCTGAATTGTGTCGGGTCGGCAAAGAGCTTCTTCCGGTCGATCAATGACGCGGCACAATATCCGTTGTATTGCGGCAGGTACTTCTCCGGGTCGGCCAGGAATTTGGCCTTCGCCTCCGCGTCAGCGAACTGGTACGTCCGTCGCGCATAGACGGCGATGAACTCCGGGCTCCCCATCACCGCCTTCCCCTTGGTAAAGTACGAAACGGGGCAGTATCCGATGATCATCGGCTGGTGAAATCGTTGTTCCGCTTTCTCAATGACGCCGGCCGGTTGGGCGTCAAACGCCCGCATCGCTCGCGGGGACAAGAAAAGATACAATTTCCCGTCGATGATCCGGAAAACCTCCGGATCGCCCTCCAACCGGTTTCCGTACGGCCCCCCCAATGTCAGCACGCACCACCCGGACAACCTCGGCGTGTACCTTTCCGGATCCTTCTCGAACATCGCCCGCGCTTCCGCATCGGCGAAGTAGTACGTCTCCCCCAGCCGCGTCAGCTTGAATTCTTCCTTGCCGGGAACCGCCTTTCCGTCCCGGAAGTACGACACCGGGCAATACCCCCCGATCGCGGGCCCACCCGGTTTCCGCGCCCGATCGCTTTCCAGCGACTTCCGCGAGACCGGCCTCGCCGGCTGCCGCTTTCGCGCCGGCTCGATCTGCTGTGCCCAGGTCGTTCCGAAAGCGAGCAGCGCTACAGCCGCCGCTGCCGGAATGTACATCCACCTTCTCGCTCGATTCATCATGTTCGGCTCCAAGCGATGCAGGACCTCGCCTCCGCTTTTCTCCGCCCGGTCCCGCCCAATGGCTTATCGGCGATTGGCTCCCCCGTCCCCCGGATGTCCATGAACTCCGCTTGTGATAAACTCGACGCCTGCCGGTTCGAGCCGTGGTCTGTTCCTGCGCCGCCGAGGTCGCTCATCGCATGACGCGCACGGAAATCATTGTCGTCCTCCGCGACGGCCGGGTCGCCGAGGTCTATTCCCGCCGGGGAGCCCGCGCCGACGTCGTCGTCATGAATTTCGCCGGAGAGCACGATTCCGGCGCCATCACCTCGAGCTCCGAAGTCGTACCCCTCACGGAAGCTCCGTCCGATGTGCTCCGCCTGCTGGCCCGCTTCGAGCACGGTCCGCCGTCCGACGCGTAATAGGCCGGGCCTCGATCAGCGGTTCCCCCCGCAGCATCGGCATCAGGTGCGCTTCAAGAAAACGCCGCCCGGCCCACTCCGCGTGGCTGCCGTGGTGCCCGACGGCCTCCAGATCCTCCGACCAGTGCAACTCGCGAAACTTCCCGTAGTTCGCAAGATCGCTTGAGCTTGCCGCGATCGGCAGCTCGAATCCCACCCGGCCCGCCGACGCACACCACTTCCGATCGACCGTCCCAAAAACCGACGTTCCCACGCCGAGGATCAACCGATCTCGATGGCTGACCAGCGCGTAAGCCCTTTCGACGCACTGCAACGCCGGCCCGAGATTATACCCCGGCGAAAGCGCAGGACATGCAAGGATCAGTGTTTCGACGACAGCCCGGCCGCGCAGCGCCTCCATCGCGAACACCGCGATCCCCGAACCCCCGCTCACCGCCAGCACGTGAATCTTCGCTTCCGGGTGTGCTCGCCGCACCGCCAGGATCCGCCGCGCCAGTTTCGCCGCCTGCACCTTGTTACGCCGCAGCCACATCAGATCGCTGAGCATCTCGCCCATGACCGGCGTCTGCCAGCGAAACACGATCGTTCCCGGAGCATCCGTCTCCGCCGCAAGCGCCGCCCGTGCCAGCACCACGCTCAGTTGCAGACCGCCGACGCCGTCGAGCAGGAACAGCGCCCCGTGCTCCAGCGAGCCGTCCACTTCGGGCAATCCGAACTGCCTCCGCAGCGCGATTGCCTCGCGGACCATCTTCAATCTTGACCACAACGCCCGCATAGGTTGCTTCGCACTCGCTCTTGCCTGCTATTGCCTACTGCCCATTGCCTGTTGCCTTTTGCCTGCTGCCTCTTCTCTGCTTCGTACCTCCGTGCCTTCTTCCTATTGCCTATTGCCTGCTGCCTATTGCCTTTCTTCTCTTCCCGTTCGTAGTTCCGTGCCTACGTGCCTTCGTGCCTGCTCCCTCCCATCACTTCCTTCCGTCCCAATCTCTCCAGATACCGCACCCGGTCCGGTGCGAACTCGAACCGGCACACCGGCATCATCTTGCACCATGTACACGGCGAGGTCGTGCCCGTCATCCGAAACGGCCGCACCTCTACGCGACCATCGATCATCGCGTCACCCAACTCCCCGATCCGCCGCAGCGCAATCGCCATGATCTTGTCGAAACCCGCCGCGTCCGCCCCGTCGCTGCGATCGATCGCCGCGATGTCCCCGTCCTTCTTCCATCGAAAGTTGTAGCACGCCGACTGCCCGCCGGACCCGATCATTTCCAGCACATCCACATGGTCGCCGAGCAGCACACCACGCGGTTTCCCCACGCCGCTCGCCGGATCCTCGTCGTCGTCCCCCTTTTTCGCATCCGGATGCACCACCGATTGATACGTCCGCTCCAGCGTCACGAAGAACGCACCCACCGGACGAACCGGCCGGCCCGCCAGCGCCTCGCCCCGCGCCGCCAGCACCAGCAGATACGCCGGCAGTTGCAGCGACAGCCCGTGAAACACCTGTCCGAGATCAAGCGTGCGATGCCGCGTCCGCTTGTAGTCGATGACCACGCCGAGCATCTCCCCGGCCAGATCCGCCAGATCCACTCGGTCGATATATCCGCGCACGAGCATCTTCCGCCCATTCGGTGTCGACACCTCCAGCGCCGGCAATGAGCCCGGCTCGTCAAATCCGAAACCCAGTTCCACCGCCGCAGGCCGCATGCGACCCGCACCCGCTATCCGGCGTTGCGCCTGGAGGATTCTACGCAACTCCTCCGCCGTACGACGCAACTGGTAGCGATCCCGCGCCTGCGATACGCGCGCCGCATCCTCCAGTTCCTTGCCCACGGCCGCGCATACGTCCTCCACGACGCCGCCCAGCGCATCCTCGTCCATCGCCACAAGATCATGCTTGCGACTGATGATCTCCTGAACGGTTCGCTCCAGCACCGCGTGATGCACCCGGCCCATGTCCACCGCCGCCATCTCCGACGTCTGCCGCTCGCGCAGCCGCAGCGAAAACCGCGCAAAGTGCTGGAACGGACACGCCGCGTAGGATTCCAGTTGCGAAACGCTCATCCGTAGCGTGCCGCCAAACAGCGTCTGCACGGATTCCGCGGTCAGCCGCGCCTCGCGCTCCGCCCCCAACGCCCGCAACTCGTAGGGTGCGTCCCCCGACGAACCATCTTCCTCGCCGCCTGTTCTCTCCGCATTCCCCATTCCGCATTCCGCATTCTTCATTTCCCCCCGCAGCGACTCATACAGCCCATTCCACGCCCCCCGAACGCCTTCTTCATCTTCCGCCCGTGACGGCCGGTTCCGCATCTCCATTCCGATTCGCCGCGCCGCCTCTTGAATCGTCTGAATGTCCCAGAAGCTCCGCGTCCGAACCGGATCGCCCACACTCGCTGTTTCCAAACCCGCAACCGATCCCTTCACCGCCTCGACAAACGGCGATGCCCGCAGCGCCCGGCCGTCGTCGTCCGCCGCCGCCCATGTGATCACCATGCGCTCACTCGGCCGCGTCAGGGCGATGTACACCAGCAAGCGCTCGTCGAGCAGTCTCTCCCGCGATGGCGGCGCCACGCGCAATCCGCGCCCCCGCAGAAACGTTCGATCCTCGTCGTTCAGAATGGCGTCTTCCGCGATACGTCGCGGGAACATCCCGTCGTTGAACCCCAGCAGCACCGCCGATCGGATGTTCGGATGCCGGCTCCGCTCGATCGATCCCACCAGCACCTGGTCTACCATCGGCGGCGCCAGCCCCAGCGTCAGCGCCGCCAGGCCGTGCTCCAGCACACGGGCGAGTTCTTCCGTCGCCAGTTCTGTCTCCGCGAACGCGCCCTCGAGATCGTCCAGAAACGCCGCCACGTCCCGCCACGCCTGCCGATGCTCGTTCGCCTCGTCCGCATCCCCCCGTCGCTCCGCCTCGGTGCTCCACGCGGCAAGCGTTCCGGCCGCATTCAGGTGCTTGAGCCACGACCGAATCGCCTCCGCCCACGCCGGCCCGCTGAGCACCGCCTCCCGCTGCACGACGTCCAGCCACGGCTCCAGTACTCCCAGTATGCTCTCGCGCGCTTGATTCACCTGCGCCGCGAGCGCTTCCTCGTACGCTTGCTCACGGTGCATTCCGCGATCGCCACCGGCCTCCGTCCACGCCGGCCACGCTTGGCGCCATGCCTCGATCCCCTCGATACCCCGGGCGATCAGCGCGTTCTCCAACGCGTCCGCGTCCGAAGCGCCGAGCGGCAACAAGCCCGTTTTGAGCAGCGTCCGCATCGAATCCAGGGGCAGGTCATCAACGACCAGCTTCACTGCGCAGCGAAGCAGTTCGACGATTGGGTGATGCCCGATCGGGCGCCGGCGATCGATGAAGTGTGGAATGTTCCGCGCGGAAAGGGCCGCCGTGATCAGATCGTGATAGGGCTCCAGGTCCCGCACGATGATGGCCGTGTCCCGCAGGCGGTGGGGGGGCGCACCATCCTCGCCGCGCAGCCACTGACAGATCCTTGACACTGCATACTCGACCTCGACCCGCCGCGTTGGCAATTCAACCAGCTCGATCCCGCCCAACGAGCCGCAGGCTTCAGCCTGCGCGGTCCTTCCGATTACGCTTGCTTCGCGCGCTCGTTCTGAGCCTTCGTAGGGTGCGTCCCCCGACGCACCACCTTGTGGTCTTTCCTCGGACCCACCCGTCTCAACCCGCGCGTCTGCTCCGAGCGCTTCTTCTTCCGCAATTCCGAATTCCGCATTCCCCGTTCCGCAGGGTCCGCTATGCGGATCGTCTTTTTCTATTCCTTCCCCATTCACAATTCCGCATTCCCCATTCCCCGTCCATCGCGCCTCCATCGTCGCCAGCATCGAACCGTCCCGAAACCGTCCCGGCCGACCCTTCAGCAGCAGGGGGGATTCGATCTCCACGCCGGCTTCCGCAAACGCCTGCTCCAGGTCTTCCCGCGTTTCCTCCAGCCGCCGAAACAACCGCAGAGATTCCAGCTCCCCGCCCGACCGTCCCGCCGTGTGCATCGCCCCGGGATCGCCCATCAGGCAGATTTCAACCCGCCGGCAGACCTTCCCCAACTCCAGCAGAATCCGCATCTCCTGCCGGCTCACCGACGCGAACCCATCCATCCACAGCAGCGCCCCGCTTAACCACCCGCACCGCGCGATGCGCTCCCGCGCCAGATCGAGATACTGCGTCGGATCAACCCGGCTGTCACCCAGGTAATCGAGATAAGCTCGATACAACCGCGCCACATCCGCCAGCTTCGCCGCCCGCAGCGGATCATCCCCCCAGTCTTTCTCTTCCCCTTCGTTCCTCTGTGCCTTCGTGCCTCCGTGCCTTTTTCTTTCTTCCCCTTCGTGGCTCCGTGGCTCCGTCGCTTCGTCGCTTCTTCCTCCGTGCCTCCGTGCCTCCGTGCCTCCGTGCCTTCTTCTTTCTTCTCCTTCGTGCCTCCGTGGCTTCGTGGCTTCGTCGCTTCTTCCTCCGTTCCTCCGTGCCCTCGTGCCTCCGTGCCTTCTTCTAACCAACTCTTCCGGCCCCACGCACTCCTGCATCAGCTCCGAGATCGTTCCCCCCAGTCGCTCCAGAAACCCGCCCAGCCGATCCACCCGCCGGTAATACTGAAGCTTCTTCCCGTGCACGTGTACGAGGTGCCGCAGCACCATCGCCCGCGCCGGCTCGGACAGTGCCATCCGGTCCGAACCGCCGGTCGATTCCAATACCTTCATCGCCAGTCGCCGGAACGACAGCGCTTCCGCGCGATGCGCAGCCCCCACGCCGCCCGACTCCAGCAGCGACCGCTCCGTTTGCAGCGCCGCCTGCTCCGGAACCAGTACGATCAACCGTGGCCCGTCAACCGGACTTTGCTTGAGGTTCTCCCGGACGGATTGCAGACAGTAGTGCGTCTTGCCCGTGCCCGCTCGCCCGATGATGAATCGAACCGACATGACCCCGCGTGGTATCCGACCGCCCCCCGACGGTCAACATTCCCCCCGGGGGCCTCTTCTCTTCCCCTCCGTCGCTTCGTGCCTCCGTGCCTTTTTCCTCTTGCCTACTGCCTACTGCCTATTGCCTTTCTTCTCTTCCCCTCCGTGCCTTCTTCAGAACTTCACCCCGAACACCGGCGCCGCGATCAGCGCCGCCGCCATCGACACCACGAAAAACGTCACCACCCACACGTTCGATCCCGCAATCCACGATGGATTTGCCGGATACAACACCTCGATTTCTTCCACGCCCGACTTCGCCGGCAAAGGCCGCTCTACCGGATGCAGCAGCCGCGCCGTCCACGACGCCCCCGGCCGCACCGCGCTCACCTGCCTGATTCCCTCGCCGACCACCAGCTCCTTCCGAATTGTCAGCGGACCAACCGCGAAATCGAGATTGCAACGCCCGGCCTCTTCCGCCCGCAGCCGCCACCACATCTCCCCGCCCCCCGGCACCGGCCCGACCTCCACGGCAAACCCCGGCCCTGCCTTCAACACCACCGGCCGATCGCCAAGCCGCGCCTCGTCGACCTTCATCCGCACCTGAACGACTTCCCCGGGCCGCACCGCGCGCCACTGGTAATGCACGCCCATCTGCGCCAGCACCAGCAGCATTGGAAACAGCAGGATCAGAATGGGCATCAACACATGCCATTGCAGCCGCCCGATCGCCTTTAGAATCCGCCACTGCGACCGGAACGTCACGTGCAACTCATCGCGATAGAGCTTCAGTGCCAGCAGGTTGGCCTTGATCGCATCCTTGGCCCGCGCGATCCCCGCCTGATTGGACAATCGCCCGAACAGCGGCACCATCACCACGCCCACGATTACCGACAAAATCACCAGCCCCGCCCACGCCGGTATCCACCCTAGCACCGCGTAGACCGCATCCCCGATCGTCGTCGTAACCGGGTTCACGAACCCGACGATGGGGGAAAGCAACGGGTTGGCCACCTGATCGAATCCGCCCCAGGCGCGCTCCGCCAGCCACGCGATCGCGCCGCCCAGCCAGCGAACCGCCAGCGCACCTTCGATCAATACCCACTCGACCGCATCCACGCCCTATTACACCCTTGCACTGTCAGCCTATAGGACCGATTTCTCTGTCACTTCTTTGTCGCCAATTCCACCTTCCGCATTCCGCATTCGCCATTGAGCATTCACAGATCATGGGGTCTGCCCCGCAGACCGATTTCTATGCTATGTCTTCATTCCACATTCCGTATTCACCATTCCGCATTTCTATTCCAGGTACCCCAGCCCCTTGAGGCGATCGATCACCTGCTGTTCGTCGGCCGCGCCCTCACTCCCCTCGATCCGTTCCAGCTCCCGCTCGATCACGTGAACGACGAACTCCTCCGGCGTCGCGTACCCCGCGATCTCCGCCACCCGCTTCACCCGATCAAACACGCTGTCCTCGATCTTGATCTTCGCCACAATCACCTCTCCCAGTGCTTTTCGTTCATGTAACCGAGCATCCCGCTCCGACCATCTTCCTATTGCCTATTGCCTATTGCCTATTGCCTATTGCCTATTGCCTATTGCCTATTGCCTATTGCCTATTGCCTATTGCCTATTGCCTATTGCCTATTGCCTAGAAGCCATTTCAAAACTGCCCGGCATCTGGCCCGGGGCTACTGAAAACGCGGTGTCACAGGGGTTTTGAAACAGCTTCTATTGCCTTTCTTCCCTCCGTGGCTTCGTCGCTTCGTGGCTACTCGCCAAACACACTCTTCCCCTGCATCGCCTCCGGCCGCGCCACGCCGAACTCCTCCAATATCGTCGGCGCCAAATCGATCAATGCCGGGTCAGTCCGCGTGATCGGCCGATTCGAAAACAGTACCCCCGGAACCTCGTCCGACGCAATGCAATGGTCCGCGCTCCATGCCGAGTGATTGTCCGTCAGGATGGAATCCGTGATCTCCCCCAGCGTCGTCGCCCACGACGCCCGAAAGTCCCGGTAATACCCGACGATCAGGTCCGGCGCATTCGCAGCTTCCGGCCCGTCATAAACCTCACTTGTTTGATAGACGTACTTGATCACCGGCCGGCCGTCGACCGGATCGCGCACGCTCAGCAGCTTCTGCGAGATCTCCCGCAGCAGCGCCTCCTTCTCAAACGGCTCGACGATCCCCAGCTTCTCCCGTCCCTTCAGATTCAGGTACAGCCCGTTCAACCCCAACCCGTACGCCCGCGTCCGACTCCAGTCCACCGCCACCGCCGCCTTCTCATCGGCGACCGACGTACAGTCATCCGGCTTGATGTACCCCTCCTGCCGCAGCCACGTATTCAAATGGAACTGCCGCTTGAAATTGCAGAACCCGTGGTCCGAAAGCACCAGCACCAGCGCGTCTTTCCCATACTGCTCGACAATCTCTCCAACCACGCCGTCCATCGACCGGTACAGGTCCTGAATCACCTTGTGGTACCTGCGTGCCTCGGCCGGCGTCCGCGTCGGATGCGGCTGGTCGCTGTCCCACCAGAACATGTGCGCCTGGAGGTCTGTGCTCGAGAAGTAAAAGAACAGCAACCCGCCTTGATACTCCTCCCGCGCGAAGCCCAGCAACCGCAACCGCTCCGTCAAGACGTTATCCGCCTGCTCGCGATACTCCGCGTCGTTGAACACCTCGTTGGACAGCGCCTTGTACGCCTCCTGAAATCCCGCCGTGGGGAAAAGCCCCAGCCGATCGTAGATCTCCGTGACGAATGCCTCCGGCTCGCTCACGCGTTGACCGGCCGGGTCGCTCGGATCGATATGAATCTGCGAAACGAACAGCCGGAAGTTGGGCCGCACCTCTTGCAGGAAGAACCGGCAGATCCCGTTCGCCTTCGCTTTCGGCAGGAACGGGGGCATGTCCATGTCGAATACGACCCGCTTCCACGTGCTCCACTCACCTTGCCGCAGCAGCACCGTCTGCCCTTGGATCTCGATCCGCGCCGTCGCTTCCGAAGGATGCCGGTAGATCACGAATGGTACGGTGGAGGGCACCGTCCGCCCGTCGGCATACGAGTTGGCGGGCCCCTCCAGAATCCCCGACGCCCGATCCTTCACGAACACCAGCCCTCGCCGAATCCCGCCGTCCTCGCGCGTCACCCGTGTCGTGTCTTCGGAAAAATACTGGTACGTCCCATACGTCCCCATGAGGTCGGGAACGCCCATCCCGCTCATGCACTTGGCATTCCCCGCCGAAGACAGCGTCGGCGGGTAGTTGGATGGAATGTCGTAGAGCCGGACCGCGATCCCCGCGCGATCGAGGTAATCCCAGAACGGCGTTCCCCTCCGCATGAGCACCGTCTCGGTCGGCTTGTCCCCGAACGGCCAGAACGTCAGCGGGAGCTTGTGCTCGCCCACCACCCAGCCGTCCTCGCTCTCGATCGTCTTCGCCGCCGAGTAATACGCGTCGATCTGCTTGGCCGGGTCACGGTGTACGAAGTCGAAGATGCCGTGAACCCCCGGCCCCGCACCCGTGATAAAGTTCGACCACGCCACCGGGCTCTGCGGTGGTATGCTCGTACCCAACGGCCGATACCCGCCGCGGTCTGCCATCGCCTTCAGATTCGACAGCTCGCCCTCGTCCATCAGCCGTTGGCACATCCGCGGATCCATGCCGTCGAATCCGATGACCACGACTTTCCGCCGCGCGGGATCGACCGCCTGCGCGCCGCTGCCCGCCGCGCTCGATTTCGCCGCCGAACGACTGCACGACGTCAGACCGATCGCCGCAGCCAGGCCCAGGGCGGCAACGACACTTCGTGTCAGCATCGCGACGTTAAGCGGCCTTCCCCTCATTCCGTTTGACCTGCCGTTTGGGCGCGCACTCCATTGCCGGAGAACGTGCCATCGATATCCGCCACCTTGAGCGCCGCGCCGTCCATGTGCCGGGGGACATCGACGCCGAACAGATCGAGCACCGTCGCTCCCAGATCCATCAGCCGAGGCCGCTCGTCAGAGATCGCCCGGTTGCAGAACAGCACACCCGGCACCAGCGTCGGGTCGATACAGTGATCTCCGCTCCACGCCTTCATGTTGTCGTGGAACAGTGCGTCGGTGACTTGCCCGATCGCTGCCTCCCAGCTCACCCGGTAGCCTCGTTCATATCCCAATATGATATCCGGCGCGTCCTCCTTGTACGGCCCGCGATAGATCCGGTGCGCGTTCATCGCCCGCCGCACCGCGGGCGCGCCTCTTTCCTCGTCCTGCAAGCCCGTCAGCCGCGCGCACAATTCGTCGCGCAGCACCGCCGCCTCTTCGGGTTCGACCACCCCTTGGGACTCCCGGCCTTTCACGTTCAGCCAGATTCCCGCCAGCCCCAGGCAGTACGCTCGCGTGTTCTCCCAGTCCACGCCCGCCAGATACTTCTTCCCCCGCCCGTCCGGTTTTAGCTTCAGATAGCCGTTCTGCTCCAGCCATACGTTCAGATCGATGCCCCGACGGAACGGCGCGAACCCATGATCCGAGACGACCATGAGCAGTGTGCGATCGTCATCGCACGCCTCCATCGTCCGTCCCACGAGATCATCCATCCGCTCGTAGAGCTCCTCGATCGCCTTGCGGTGCTGCACCGGCGCCTGTCCCGCATGCGCCGGATGATCCGGATCGATGTACCGCCAGAACATGTGCTGGATACGATCCGTGTTGTCGAACACGCACGTCACCAGTCCGCTCCGCACTTTCTCCAGCGCATCGAAGAACATCTCTTCGCGCTCTTGGTCCGCCTCCAGGCATTGGTGCAAAAAGTCATCGTCGCTCAGGATTTTCGCATTGAGTCCCCACGTGTCCTCCGCCAGTCCCAGTG
Source organism: Phycisphaerae bacterium (assembly GCA_024102815.1). NCBI lineage: Bacteria > Pseudomonadati > Planctomycetota > Phycisphaerae > Phycisphaerae bacterium. The sequence goes on along the minus strand of JAGFJJ010000010.1, from coordinate 32,697 downwards.
TCGCGTACATCCCCTGGTTCTTCGCCAGGTACGTGGAGAACACCGTCGGATGCGCGATCGCCATCGCCGGCCGCTCCGGGTCGATCTGGATCGGCGTTACGTACAACTCGACCTCCGGCTCTGTCGCTTGCAGCAGGAACTCGCAAATGCCCCTTACTTTCACCCCCGGGCCGGCGCGGAACGAGACCCGCACCCACGGCGTATACTCTCCCCGCGTCAGCGAAATCGACTCCCCGTTGACCTTGAGAATCGCCCTGTCTTTCCCCGTGATGCGCAGCTCGAAGGGGCACTTCAGCGGCCCGCCGTTTCCTTCCGACGAAACGCTCGGCCCCACCAGGTGTGACCGGATGACGTCACCCTCGCGCCGCACGCGGATCTGCTCGCCGCCGATGTGCTCCTCGTCGGCTTCAGATCGTGTCGTATAGAAGCTGAAGGTTCCCTGGCTGCCCCGCAGATCCGGAACGCACATCGCCGAAAGCAGCACGCCCCGAAACCGCTCCGGCGGAAACGTGATGGGCACGCGAATGATATTGCTGAAAATGCCGTGCTCGCCGAGCACGTTCCAGAACGGCTTGCCGCGCCGAAGCAAACGGATCTCCGGCTTTCCCAGCGGCACGGACCACCGCCCGATTTTCATGGTCCGGCGCGGGCCATGAATGCTCACGGAAGAAAGCAGCGGCAGATAGGTGCGCTTATCCCGCGTGAGGAAGTCGAAGATATTGTGCTTGCCCGGGTTGCAGCCTGTGAGAAAGGTGGACCAGGCCACTGGAGACAGTGGCGGGGCCGTCGTCGCCAGCTTCTTGTAACAACCCTGCTCGGCGAGCCGTTTGAGGTTCGGCATCCGGCCCTCGGCCATGAACTGTTCCGCCAGGCTCGGCTCCATGCCGTCCAGACCGAGAATCACCGCTCGCCGAATCCGCGCCCGCGACATCGCCCGCCGGCTGCGCATGAATCGGAAAAGCCATCGAATCGGCCAGAGGAAAATCGCCGCGAGACCGGAAAGAAATGCAAAGAAGAATGCGACGACCGTCGAGCCGACCGCGAATCCGGCGCCCGGTCCGATGTAGGCCTGAGCCGGTGAGCACCAACTCCCGACGACGATCAACGCCAGGACGATGATCCACGCCTTGATTCGCGGGGGACCCAACGGGGATGAATGCCTGCTAATCACAATACTGCCAAGCAAATGTCACAATGCCGGATGATCGTGCGATTCATCACGCGCGTCCAGAACGCGCTGGGTGCATCTTGATGCGCCTCTTGATCAGCGCGAATCGGTGGCGGGGTGCGTCCGGATGCGCCATTTCACCAGAATACGCGCCGGACGCGCTCGGATTCCCGAAAAGACCAGCGGTGGCTGTTATTGAAGTCTGACTGGTTCGAAGACCCGTGCACGATGAATGAACGACTTGAGCAAAAATATCACAGGCCTGTAAAAAGGCGTGCGGCACCCCGATTGAGAAATTGGCGCGGTCTAAGGGTGCCGCAGCGAGTGGAAGCTTGGTTATTCTGGCAATCTGCGCGATTCTTTCGGCCCTGCCTTGATCGCGCATCCGCCTCATACTATACCCGTTCATCGTCCAAGGTCAACATCGACAAGATTTCTCCCAAGAATTATTCGCTGCCGTCCTAGATTCGCCGTGACACGATCAAAACTAAGCGGTGACCGAGTTAGACTTGGGATGGCCGACTTTCCGGAAACGACGCAACGCGGGTCGGCGCGCCTCGGCGATTGTGGAAATAAATCCATTGGAGCTGCAATCGGCAACTCCTGCCGAGTGTCTGGTCGTTGTCGAGCGCTTCCCCGGATGACCGAGGGCCGGCTCTGTAACAGCGTCGAGGGCTCGCGCCGTCCGGCGCGGTTTGGACCGGCGGTGGCGGCCGAGCAATCGTCCGCCGTCCGGTGACCCGGAGGGGAAAGGTCTCTCGTACCGATAATGCACACGCCGGCGAGGTGTAGTTCGAGCACGCGCGGGCCGTTCATTTTTTCCCTGATTTATCAACCAGCCGAGAAGATAGCCGGTGGCGTCGGCGGGGCGCGGCCGATCGCCGGAATCGTACCCTGTTCTAGAGAAACAACCTGCACATGCGGTTCCGGTACGCCCGCTCGATTCCGATGAATAAGAGGCCCCGAGGCCACTCGGTGGCGGGCCCGCCCCGATTACATCCTGGAGAGGCAGCTCAATGAGCCAGCTCAAGATCGGCAATGTCGTCAAGGTAGCCAGCGGCCGGGTGGACGTCGTCATCACCACCCCTGAGCTCAACCTCCTTCACGAGGAGCGGACCTACCGGGTGGGACAACTCGGCTCCTATATCACCATTCCCATGGACGACCGCACCCTGGTCGGCTTCGTGACGGGCGTCGGGCGGCAGGAGATCACCGTCGTCGACGTCGAGCCGCAGATGATCATGCACGTGCAGCTCCTCGGCGAGATCAAGGCCGGGCGCTTTGTCCGCGGCGTCAACGAGTACCCCATCGTCGGCGACGATGTCTGGGTCGCCGTCAGCGGCGACTTCGAGAAGATCTTCGGCAGCTTCGACCAGCTCCTGGCCGGTTCCAAGTACCCGCAAAGCTTCACCCTCGGCCGCTTCGCGCTCAATCCGGATTTCGAGGTCAAGGTTCTCGGTACGGAGCTGTTCACCAAGCACGTGGCCGTCCTGGGGAACAGCGGTAGCGGCAAAAGCTGCACCACGGCCAAGATCATGCAGGAGGTGCTGGATTTTCCCCAGGCCCAGGTCGTGCTCTTTGACATGCACGGTGAGTACCGTTCCGCCTTCTCGGATGAGCACGGGCAGCTCAATGCCAACGTCACCTATCTCGGCGCCGATGACCTTGTGCTTCCGTACTGGCTGCTCAAGTACGAGGAGATCGAGGCCATTTTTCTGGACGAGTCGAACCCGATGAACGTTTCGACGCAGGTTTCGTTCCTGCGGACCGCGTTGCTGGAGTTCAAGCAGGACGCCGCTCGCGAACTCGGCCTCACCAAGACGCTGACGCTGGATACGCCCATCTACTTCTCGCTGGATCGCTTCAAGGCGTACGCGGAGAACCTCAACGAAGCCCGCTTCGTGCTCAACGACGATCACCTGGCCTTCAGCCAGCTCGCCTTGCGCTCGTTGCCCATCGACGAGCAACAGCAGCTCATGCGCACCCAGCGCTGCCATTTCAACCGGGGCAATCCCGAAGGCGAGACGCCGCATCCGCTCTACTTCGGAAAGCTGCTCGGGCTGATCGATTCCATTGACACCAAGTACAATGACCGGCGCTACGAGTTCCTGCTGCGGCCGATGGATCACGGCCTGAAGTCGCGTTATTTCCGCGACCATCTCATCGCTAACGCCAGCGCCGGCCAAACCTCGCTGCTCATGAACCACCTCATCAAGCTGCTTACGGGGCGGGTCGAGCCGCGCTGCAACATGACCATTATCGATTTGTCCGGACTGCCGTTCGAGATCATCGATATCACCGTGGCCGTGCTCACGCGGCTGCTCTTCGATCTGAACTTCTGGACGCCGCACAACGAACGGCATCCGATGCTGCTGGTCTTCGAGGAAGCGCACAACTACATTCCGCGCGATTCGAAGATCTCGTCGTTCGCCCGCACCGCCGTGGAGCGGGTGGCGAAGGAAGGCCGAAAGTACGGCGTGGCGGCCATGATCGTCTCGCAGCGTCCGTCGGAGCTCTCCGAAACGGTGCTGGCCCAGTGCAACAGCTTCGTGACGATGCGTCTGAGCAACCCGGAGGACCAGAACTACGTGGCGAAGGTGGTCAGCGATCACTTTACGGGCCTGATCCAGATGCTGCCGATTCTTCGTCCCGGCGAGGCCTTCGTGATCGGCGACAGCGTGATCATGCCCATGCGCACGCTGGTGGATTTCCCGGCTCCGCCGCCGAACAGCGGCAACCTCGACTTCTTCACGCTGTGGTCGTCGCAGATCCCGCAGGGCGATCTGGACAACATCATCGACCACTGGCGGCGGCAGGACCGCAACGCCGGGCGGCGCGAACTGGACCAGGAGGAACTTCCCCCCGCGATCGCGCCGGAGCTGGCGGAGGCCGGTGCGGCAGCGCCGTCGGCCAAGCCCTTGCCGACGGGACCGGTTCCGTTCCGCAGGCCGGCGGCGCTGGGTCCGCAGCAGCGGTGGAGATGATTGGCGAAGAAGCCACGGAGCCACGAAGCGACGAAGCCACAGAGGGGAAGAGAGGAGAGGCAATAGGCAATGGGCAGTAGGCAATAGGAAGAAGCCACGGAGCCACGAAGCGACGAAGACACGGAGGGGAAGAGAGGAGAGGCAATAGGCAATGGGCACCGGGAAGACGCTCCGGGGGGACGATGTAGTTCCGCGGGCGGGGCGTACACGCCGATCGATTCAAGCAAGATTCCAGTCTTACAATTTGTAGAACGTGCGGCCGTGCGATTTGCGCATGGTCGGATACAATGACGCGTTGCCTTGCACTCCGGACGGTGGCGGAGGGGGTGCGGGTGGTCGCGCGATCGCCACAGGCGATCGGGAGGAAAGTCCGAACTGGGCAGGGCACGGTGGTTGGTAACGCCAACCCGGCGCAAGCCGAGGGAAAGTGCCACAGAAAAGACACCGCCCAAGCCGCCGGGCGACCGGCGGACGGCAAGGGTGAAAAGGTGCGGTAAGAGCGCACCGCGCGGCCGGTGACGGTCGCGGCAGGGCAAACCCCACCGCCAGCAAGCCCAAATAGGCAGCGAGGAGCGGCCCGTTCCGTCGGCCGGGCTCCGGCCGTAAGCTGCGGGTAGGGTGCTCGAGCCGGCGGGCGACCGCCGGCCCAGATACATGACCGCCGCCCCGAGTGATCGGGGAACAGAATTCGGCTTACGCACCCCCTCCGCCACCGTCCGGCGTTTTTTCACTTCCGGGATCGCATCCCATCGTGTCGAGGCATTTGCGCGGGTTGACGAAGGCAGTTCGGGGTAGAAATTCGCCTGCGCGATTGCGCTGAGGCGTTGGGCTGTTGATCTGTGTTGGCGGATTGGTACAGGCATGCGAACCGCGTGTCCGGAGACACGCGAACCGCATGGCATACAGGCTTTCGCCGGAATGACGAGCGGCGAACCGCATGTCTCACAGGCCGGCGGGTCGGAGGGGGTGCGGGAAGTTATCGAAATCGGGGTTGCCGCGAAGGCTGATCCTTGACACGTGTTCCCCCGCAAAGCGAGTGGCCTCGCGTCAGGGACAGGAGTCTGCGGCTCGCAGGAGATATCCGGAACATCACCTTCCGGATCGGCGCCGTAGATTTCGCGTACGGCCGTGGTCCATTGATCCGGGATGTTCCGGAGGAAATGGGGGAGTCCGCCGGCGGATGGTGCATCGGGGCCGCTGCCTTCCTGTCCGGCGGTCACGTCATCGCCCGATTCCGCCGGACTGGGCTGCGCGCGACGGCTCTCCGCCAGGACGCGGGCGAGTTTGACGAGGTCCTCGGTGGAGAGTTCCTGCTCGTCGGTGGCGAGGCGGTCGTAGACGAGACCTACGAGCATGAGGAAGGCGCGGCGCTGCCAGAGATCGGGGTGCGCTTCGGCGAAGCGCCCGAAGGTGGAATCGAGGATGGCGGCGATGGAGACCTGCCGGTGGCGGTGGGGGTCGATGGGAACTTCGGCACCGGGAATCTGATTGTGGTGGGCGGGTGACGTCATTGTGGGAGACCTTTTGTGGAAGAAGGCACGAAGGGGGAGAGAAGAAAGGCAATAGGCAGTAGGCAGTAGGCAATAGGAAGTAGGCACGAAGGCACGGAGGCACGGAGGCACGAAGGAAGAAGCCACGAAGCCACGGAGCCACTGAGCCACGAAGGGGGAAGAGAAGAACGGCGGCAGGCAATGGCCAAGAGAGGTGCCTGTCGCCTGGATCTAGGTTGGCGCTGCCCAAGAGCGATGGGATCGCGCCTAAACAACACTGCTCAAGAGCAGTGGCACACATGACTGGGTCCGGGGTCATTCGAGTTCATCCAATCGAGTTCATCCAATCAAATCCAACGACAGCCAACTACGCCGAGGATTACTCCAAGGCCGGGTCGTGGATGCAGCGATCGGCGAGCTCCAGGCCGGTGGTGGTGAGGCGGAACCAGCGGCGGCGCCAAGCGGTGTAATCGCCGTTGTGCTCGTCGTCGGCGACGACGCGTTCGACGTAGTTCTTGGCGGCGAGGTAGTGCAGGTCGCGGCGGAGCTCATCGAGTTCGAGCATGGGGAAGAGGACGAGCATGCTGCGAAAGATCTGGTCGGTCTGGAGCGCGGCCGGGTAGACGACTTTCAGGACGACAAGCAATTCGTTTCGCACACGCTTGGTTTCGGTGGCGTCTCGGTTTGTGACGGTCACGGTTTTTTCTCCTGGGTGGGCCGGGTCGCCGCCGGCGCGGAAGTCGCGCGTGCGGCGCCGTCGGCTTGTTTCGTTTCGGGTGGATCATGGCGCGCCGGCCGGGCCCGGTCGGCGTGCGTTTCCAGTCGGCAGGTTCGTTCGGAGAGGCGTTCGAAGAGGCGGCGGGCGTGCAAGAGCTCGCGGAGCCATTCCTCCTTGGTGGTGTAGTCGCGGGCGAAGTCGGCGTCGGCGCGGCGGAGATCGCGAAGGGCGGCTTCGAGGGCGGCGATGCGGCGGCGAAACTCCGCGGCCCAGGACTGCTGGTTCTCGCGGAGGGAACGCAGGTAGAAGGTGATCAGGCCGAGGGGCACGCCGATGAGCGGCGTGAGCAGGGCGATCAAAGCGGCGTGAGATTCAATGGTGGTGGTCAGCATGGGAGAAGAAGCCACGAAGCCACGGAGCGACGAAGGGGAAGAGAAGAAAGGCAATAGGCAGTAGGCAATAGGCAGTAGGCAATAGGCAATAGGAAGAAGGCACGAAGGCACGGAGGCACGGAGGAAGAAGCGACGAAGCCACGAAGCCACGGAGCCACGAAGCCACGAAGGGGAAGAGAAGAGGGAATACAGAAACGACGAGAGAAGAGGACATAAGGCACCGGGAGTGCGTTCCATGAAGGACGAGCGGGCGACGTTCGTGCGCATTGGTGCTCGCGCGGGGAACGTTGCGGGAGGTCGGGGCACGATGCCCGTTGATGCCTCCATAGGTAATAACGTGATGGGTGATCGCGCGCAAAGTGGCGGCCGAGTGAGCGCCCCCGGCCCCAGTAGCGCAAAACGCGATTGACGCCCCTCAGTGCGATCCCTAGACTGGGAATTGGAGGAAAAGAGCGAGCCCACAGATGCATTTCACGCGATCGCCGTCGCCATGACCGCCGAGGCCCCAACATCCGCGTTTCGCGTGCTTCATGTCCGAACACCTGCGTTCGTCCGAGAATTCCCGGGAAAAGAGGGTCAGAAATCGCCGTTGAACGGGGCTCGGAGCGGGCCGGGCGCCGAGTCGGGCGTGCGACGGAGCTCATGGAGCCCGGGAAGCAAGATCCCGAGCCCGGCGGAGAAGTCGGCCGGGGTTGAAGATGAGGCGCTGGTCGGCGCGGTTGAAGCGCGGCTGCGCGAGGCGGGGGCGGAGGTGGTTGCGTGCCCGGATGTTTTTCAGGCGATGGCAATGATCGTGGGGGGGGATGGTCATGAAGGTGAATCGAAGTGTTTATGGGACGCGGTGATCGTCCGGACGCGCGACCTCGATCCGGAAGATGAGGAGTTTTTCGGGATTCTGTCGCGCATGCGCGGAGGGCCCGAAGTGGTGGTGTATCGCGGGGGGGCCGACGGCGGATTGCTGGAGCGGCTGGAGCGCGCGGGCGGCGTGAAGGTCTTGGCGAAGGCGAGGGCGGAACGGTGGGTGGAGAGAAGAAGCGACGAAGCCACGAAGCCACGGAGCGACGAAGGGGAAGAAGGAAGAAGGCACGAAGGCACGGAGGCACGGAGGCACGAAGCAGAGAAGGGGCAACAGGCAACGGGCAACAGGCAACAGGGAGAAGCAAGCCACGGGGCCACGAAGCCACGGAGCGACGAAGGGGAAGAAGGAAGAAGGCACGAAGGCGCGGAGGGGAAGAAGGAAAAAGCGACGGAAGCACGGACCCATCAAGAAGAAGAGATAGCCGGCCAAGGCGGGGCCGAGGGGGTGCGGGTTCCGTGGAAGCAGTATGAGGGTCGGCCGGTCAGGCGAAAGCCGGGAAGCGCAGAGGCGGGATCGAAGGAAGCGACGTCCGCGGATCGTGGCGGTGATCCAAAGGGAAACGTATTTCAGAAAGCGGGTGAACTGGAAGCGGGCGGAAAGAAAGCGGGCGAACAGGAGGCGGGCGACGCGCGGTTGACCTCGCCGGCGGCAGAGTCGAGCGCGCCTGCCGCGGAAAGTTTCCAACCGGGAGAGGCATCGGAATCCGCCAAGGGTTCGACGTCGCGTGCGCGGCGGGAGGAGCCTTTGCTGAGCGAGGCCGAGCTGCGTGAGTTGCTGGGTGATGATGTTGCGGCGTTTGTGCCGCGGATGCGGGATGCGGGGGGAAAGCGCGGAGATCGCGGAAACGGTGAGTCCGACGCAGGCCGCTCCGGCGGGGAGGATGCGTCATCGTGAGCGTTACGCCGATGATCAAGTCCGATCAGGAAGAAGCACGACGACTGGTCGTCGTGGCCGCGGGCGGGATGCACGAGCAGCTCGCGGAGTTTGTGCGGGGGCGGTATCCGGCGATGCGGACGGTGGTCATTCCGAGTCTGCTGGCGGGGGTCGTGCAGGCGGCGCGGGATGATGTGCAGGCGGTGCTGATTCCGCTGGTGGAGGATGCCCGGCGGACGCGGCGGGCGATTGCGGGTATGCGGATGGCCGGAGGGCGCGAGGTGCGGATCGTGCCGGTTTGCGAGCCGGCGCTGGAGTCGCAGGCGCGGGAGCTGATGCGCGACGGGGCGGATGATTACGTGCTGTTGCCTCCGGTGGGTGAGGAGATGGACGCGGCATTGGGGCTGGTGAGGGAGGAGGCGCGGGTCAGGTCGGCCGAGGTTCCGCCGGCGTCGACGGAGGAGCTGGCGCGATTCGCGGAGACGCTGTCGCGGATGGAGGGCCGGCCGATCGAGCTGTTGCGGTCGCTTGCGTCGCTGGTGCAGTGGGCGCTGGGGGCGCGGGGCGTGACGGTGGTGGCGGAGGGGGCGGTGGCGACGGCGGGTGAGGCGGTGTCGCGGCCGGTGCTGGTGGTTCCGCTGGAGGGGGCTTCGGGGGTGATCGGGCAGATCACGGTGTCGGAGCGGGAGCGGACGGGATATCTGCCGGCGGAAGTGGAGAAGCTGGCGCATTACGCGCGGATTACGGGGTATTTGCTGGATGCCGCGACTCGGCAGCGGCGATTGCGTCGGCTGGCGGAGACGGATGAGACGAGCGGGCTTCCCAACCGGCGGTATCTTCGCGAGCGGCTCGGCGAGATTCTGTCGCGGGCGGAGCGACAGCGGTTCGCGGTGACGGTGCTGCTGTTTGACATCGACAACTTCAAGACGTTCAACGATACGTGCGGGCATGATGCGGGGGATGACATCATCCGGCGCGTAGGGGAGCTGTTCCGCAAGTACTGCCGGGAACAGGATATCGTCGCGCGGTACGGGGGGGATGAGTTCGCGGTGGTGTTCTGGGATGCGGAGGGGTCGCGGATGGCGGGTTCGGCTCCGCCGCAGCAGGCGCTGGACGTGTTGGATCGATTCCGCGCGGCGCTGCACGACGAGTCGTTTCCGCGGCTGGCGTCGGAGGCGCGGGCGGAAGTGACGATCAGCGGGGGGCTGGCGACGTATCCGTGGGATGGGAAGTCGGCCGAGGAGCTGGTGGCCAAGGCGGACGAGGCACTGCTGGCGGCGAAGCGGGCGGGGAAGAATCGGGTGTTTGTGATAGGGGAGGAAGAAGGCACGTAGGCACGAAGGGGAAGAGAAGAAAGGCAGTAGGCAATAGGCAATAGGCAGTAGGAAGAAGGCACGATGGCACGGAGGCACGGAGGCACGAAGCAGAGAAGAAGAAGCCACGGAGCGACAAAGCGACGGAGCCACGAAGGGGAAGAGAAGAAAGGCAATAAGCAATAGGCAATAGGCAATAGACAATAGGCAGTAGGCCACAGAAAGTGGAAGGCGCTTCACGTGCCGCGGGTGTTGCCGAAGAGTTCGATGTGCAGGCGGGGGCAGTAGCGGAATCCGCGGTCGAGGCAGAGGCGGGCAAGCCAGGATGAGCGAGCGTTGATTTCGTCGGCGGTCAGACCCTGGGGCATGAGCAGGACGTTGGTCGTGGGGACGGGGCCGAGTTCGGCAAGCAAATCATCGATTTCCTTCAGGTCGTCAGGATTCTCGACGACGAATTTCAATTGATAATCCGGGAATTCCATGAAACGGCGGATGACGTCGGCGTGGATGCGGGAGCGCTCGTGGGCCAGGGCCCAGCGGCCTGACTCGCGCTGCCAGGGCGTGGAGTTGGCAAGCTTGGGGCTAAGGCTGGCGAGGTCGCAGGCGACGTCCTTCCAGACGGTGGCGGCGGTTTCAATGGTCAGATGGTGGCCGCCTTCGACGAGGGCGCGGGACAACTGCTCGACACCGGGAACGATGAGAGGCTCGCCGCCGGTGAGGACGACATGCGTGACGGCGTACTCGCGAATGCGCGCGAGAATCTGATCGATCGACAATTCTTCGCCTTCGGGCTCCCAGGACGTGTACGGCGTGTCGCACCAGGAGCAGCGGAGGTTGCAGCCACTGGTGCGGATGAAGGCGCTGGGCACGCCGGCGAGCTTTCCTTCGCCCTGGATGCTGTGGAAAATTTCGGCGATGAGCATGCCTGTCCAGTTTTCGTTGATGAACAACGACCTTCCGAGCCGCTGCATAGCTGGTCCGCACCGCAGATTCTACGGAGTCCCCCCGAAAATGACCGCAGTGCGCCTGGCGGCGCGACTTCCGTTTGATTGGCGTCAGGCTCCCAGTATGTCGCCGTAGGTCTGCTCGTCGAAGCCGATCAGCAGGGTCTTGCCGATGCGGAGCGTGGGGGCGCGCAGGTTGCCGGTCGGGCCGAGCATGTGTGACAGAAGCGTGGCATCGTCCGGCGGGTCCATTTTCATATTGAAGCGCACCACGTTTTTGCCCTTGGCGGCAATGACGGTCGAGGCGGATCGTGCCAGTTCGAGTGCGTCGCTTTGGCCGAGTCTGGCCTTGGCGTCGATGATTTCCTTCGGTTCCAGGTTGTTCTTCGCAAGGTACCCCTGCGTTTTTCCGCAGGTCGTTCAGCCCTTGCGATGGTAGTACCAGTCGATCTTCGCGGGCATTGCGGTTCTCCAGTCATGGGACGAGCACTGCCTCGGGGCAGCGGCACACCGGCGTCGGAGCGGCGCTCGCATGGCGGCGCCGGTGGAGGCTGGTCGCCGACTGCGGGCCCCGGTAGAATGGGCCGCGCGGGCCGGGTTCCACGGGACGGTCGAAATCCCAGCGCGGCCGGTGTCGAAATCCCCCTTCCTCAGGAGGTCAAGACATGTCCAGCTTACCGTCGGAAATGGAGAGCGGGCAAACGCGCGCCAGCGAAATCGGGCCTTTCGTGGACCGGCTGGAGCGGATTCTGGACGAAGGTCGTGATGGCGGGGTGGAGGGCTGTGATCTCGGTGTGATTGATCAGGCCCTTCGCGAGCTTCACGCGCAGATGCGGATTCATCATGCCATCGGTGTATTGGAGACGCCGAAGGATGCGAAGGAGATCGCTCCGCGCTATTTGGCCCAGTTCGAGGCGCTGCGGAATGAGCACTCGACGATGATCGGCGCTCTGGACCGGCTGATTCGGACGTCGGAGACGCTGGCCGATCTTGGTCTGGAGGACCGGTTCGTGTTCGCGGCGCGGGTGCGGGAGCTGATCGCGGTGGTGCGGCGGCACGAGGCGGAGGAGGACCGGGTGCTGTACCTGGCGCTGTGGCATGATATCGGGGGGGAGAGTTGAGGAAGAAGCGACGTAGCCACGGAGGCACGGAGGCACGGAGGGGAAGAGAAGGAAGGCAATAGGCAATAGGCAGTAGGCAATAGGCAATAGGCAGTAGGCAGTAGGAAGATGGCACGGAGGCACGGAGGAAGAAGCGACGTAGCCACGGAGGCACGGAGGCACGAAGGGGAAGAGAAGAAAGGCAATAGGCAGTAGGCAATAGGCAGCAGGCAAGAGGCAATAATAGGCAGTAGGCAATAGCAAGATTGGCTCACGAGCCGTGCCGGATGAGATTCCGGGGAGGGTCTGAATTCCAGTTTGCGCCGGAACGGAGGGAATCGGAGAGCGGAAGCCTACGGTTCTTTGTTCTGTCGCCGATTGCGTGCTGCATTTCGCGAAATTCCGGTCGCCGGGCGCGTGTTGTGGGTTGCACCATGCTCATAGCGCGCCGTGTCATGCCGGTGGGTTTCTGCCGGTCAGTCGCTGCTGGTCGCCTCGCTTCCGGGGTCACTTCTCTTGGGGCGGCCAGAAGACGTAGTCATCGGAGGCGTCTTCGCTTTCAAGTCGATCGTTCCAGCGCGGCGCATGAACGCCGCCGTCATCGCGGGCGTTTTCCGAAAGCGAATAGATGCGCGGTCCGTTGTCATCGACGCGATAGCCGAAATCGCGTCCGGTGAAGGGATCGGTGCGCGCTTCCGGGGCGATTTCGGTGGCGGGAAGTTCCGCCAGCGAGGCGGGCCAGCGGCCGTTGCGGGCGCGGAAGAGCTCCGTGGCGTAGGCAAGCTGCGTCGCGCGGCGGTCGGCCTCGGCGCGGGCGTGAAGGCTGTACAGGCGGCTGAGCGAGGGCAGGAGGACTTTGGTGAGCGGCGTCGATTGGGCGTTGACGGTTTCCATGGCGGCGATATCGGCTGCGCGGACCGTGGGATAGCCGATGCTCATCATCTGAGCCAGCTCACGGTAGTGGTTATCAAGCGTGGCAATTGAGCGGTAGGCATCGTTGGGCGTGAGCCGGCCGAGATCGATTCGGACCGGGTCGTCGACGAATTCGGAGAGCAGATCCTGACCGCGCTCGGGATGGTACTGCGGCGTTCCGTCGGGGGCGGGTGGGGTGAACATGTATTGGATCAGGTCCATAGCGGCGGCATGTTCGCCGCGCAAGGCGAACGTCGGGTCAGGGCCAGGGCGGTCGTATTCGCGCAGCGTGTGCAGCGTTTCGGCGATCTGCTCGGGCGAATTGAATACGTCTTGAGCGAGGGCGGCGCGGGCGTTGTCACGAACGAGTCTGCACTCGGCGAGACCGACGAGACCCTCGATCAGGGTGGCTCCCTCCTCCATGTGCGCGGCGGCGCGGAGAGTGGTCTGAAAAGCCTGGCGCATGCGCTCCGGCGGTACTCTGCCGTTCTCCATCCGCCAGGCGTCGGCCAGGGTCTGCTTTGCCAGGGCGCGGTGTGGAGCAAGCGAGGGCAGGAGGATTCCGAGCAGGATGTTGGTGCTGTCGCGGGTGGCGGCGGGGGTGGCGTAGCCGTCGAGCTCGGAGGCATCGCGGAAGCGGTCTACAAGATCGCGCATGGCCTGGTAGGAGGATTCCCAGTCAGGGTGGTCCGCGGGATTCCAGGGGCGGGGTGGTCCATCGTAATCGGGGTCGGAGAACATGTTCGTGGTGTCCTCCGGCCAGACAGTGCCGCGGCCGTCCTGGGATTGATCGAGTGGAATCAACTGCGTGTAAGCGTCGTAGGCAGCAGTTCCGGCGGGGTTGGCCGAGTAGTCGCGGTACCAGCTCAAGTAATCGACGGGGTTGGTGAAATCCGGCAGGGGAGCGAAGCCGTCGGGGTCGGGAAACGGCGACATTTCATCGAGTATTTCCGCATGGCCTTCGTCGTCGGGATCGGTGGCCTTCGCGTCGACTGGATCTGTGCCGGCGTCTGAAGAGGCAACGTCCGAATCAGAGTCGAAGTCGTCACCCCCCTGCATGGAGGCGTCGGATGCTTCCAAGCTGTTGGCACTGCCGCTGGAATCGCCGCTGTCTGCGTCCGTGGGCATGTGCCCGGTGTCCGGCTGGCCGGTGTCGAGTGCCATGACGGCGGCATCGGCCGATGGCGCGTCGAGGTCGTATCCATACAGGGATTGCGTCAGGGACGATGTCAACCCGGGCGAATCGGATGGGAGCGATGCGGGATCAGCGGGGCGGTAGAGCATGAGGTACGAGCCGTCCACGAGGCGGACGACGGCCGCGTCCGTGGCGTCGGCGAGACGAACGCCGTCTTCCATATCCCAGCGGCGGGCGTCGCGCGACGTGGCGGAGCGGATGCCGTCCGGCGTGGCGACGTAGATGCGCAGGCGATCGGCGAGCTTGACCGTCGCGAAGGGAACGGCGTCGCGAGGGAGATCCGGCGGGGCGAGGCGGGCGAATCGGCGGGCGTCGCGGGACACGGCGTGGCGAAGAGCCGAGGACTTATCGTCTTCGTTCTCGGCCGCGCGGATAAGCAGGTGGACACGGTTGTCGATCACGATGGGCGTGGGGTCGGCGACGCGGTCGCCCCAGTCGGGGGCGCGGAAACGCTCGTCAAGCCGGTAATGGATGCCGTCGCGGGTGACGGCGGAACGGAGGCGAAAGTGGCTGCGGTTTCCCCCGGAGCGTGACGCGCGGGCATCTGCAACCGGTTCAACGAAGTAGAGTCGAATGATGCCGTCCGGTGCCAGGAAAATGTCACCCTGGATGGCAAGGTGCCTCCGCTTGGCGCGGTCGGTGATGTCGACCGGTTGGGGGCGTGACCAGGTCTTGCCGTCGTCGCGCGAGAAGCAGACGTGGGCGGCGTAGCGGTTGGGGGTGGCGGTGTCGGGGGCGTGGTCGAAGAGGGCGAGCAGCGTTCCGCCGGGCATGCGGAAGAGGTCGGGTGCGGCGGCCCGCTTGGCGAAGACAACGCCGGTGTCGCGGAACTCGAGGCCGTCGGGGGAGTGAGCGAAGCGGAGGGCCGGCGGGGCGGCGTCGGCGGGGCGAGCAAGCTGCGGGGCCGCGTTCCCTGCGGCGAGGGTGGATTGGGCAGAGGCAAGGGCGAAGAGGGGCGCCCAAATCAGGTTGCGCGTACGGGGATTCGTTCGTGTTCGATACATGCCTGTCGGCTCCGGGAACGGCGTTGCCGTGTCGTTGCCGTATGGGACGGATGGAGGGCGGGTATGTTAATCGAATGGGGGCAATCCCTGGACGGGCAGGGACTGCACTGCTCAAGAGCAGTGGCACACGGGAACATGGTCCGCAGGGCGGACCCGACGGGCGTCAATCCGAATGTGAGGATGGGCCGCCGCCGTCGTCGGGGGATTTTTCGTACCGGCCTCCGACGTGCTCGGATAGGAATTTCTCGGCCTTGGTGTAGAAGTCGAGGCGGTTCTCGGGTCGGGCGAGGCCGTGGCCTTCGTCGGGATACTCGACGTACTCGACTGTTTTGCTCTTGGCCTTCATGGCTTCGACGATCTGGAGGGACTCCGCGCGGTTGACCCGCGGATCATTGGCACCCTGGGCGATGAGCAGGGGATTAGTGATCTTGTCCACGTGGGTCAGCGGGGAGCGTTCCTTCAGGAACTCGGCGTCCTTTTCGGGATTGCCGACGCGCTCGAAGAAGATGGGTTCGAGCGGTTTCCAGTAGGGCGGAATGCTCTTCATGAAGGTGATGAGGTTGCTGGGGCCGACGATGCTGACGCCGCAGGCGAAGAGTTCGGGTGTGGACGTCATGCCTCGGAGGGTGGCGTATCCGCCGTAGGAGCCGCCGTAGATGGCGATACGCTTGGGATCGGCGAAGCCCCTCTCGATCGCCCACTTCACGGCGTCGACGAGATCGTCCTGCATCTTGCCGCCCCACTCACGGTTGCCGGCATTGAGGAACCCCTTGCCGTAACCGGTCGAGCCGCGGAAGTTCACCTGAAGAACGGCGTAGCCGCGGTTGGCGAGCCACTGGACCTCGCCGTTGTAGCCCCAGGTGTCGCGGTACCAAGGTCCGCCATGGACGTTGAGCACAAGCGGCAGGTTCTTGGGCTCCAGCCCGGGCGGGAGGGTGAGGTAGCCGTGAACCACGAGGCCGTCACGGGCCTGGTAGGCGATGGGCTCCATGCGGGCGAGCGTGAGGTCGACAAGCTCCTTGCGGTTGGTGAAGAGGAACTCGGCCTTTTTCTCCGGGCGCTGCCAGGCGTAGTAATAGACCGGTCCGTCGTCGGTGACGTAGGCGACGAGCCAGGTGCGGTCGGCGCGATCGCGGTTGATGATGGTGAAATCGCCGCGATGGGCCTTGCGCAGGGCATCGAAGTCATCGGCGATGGCGGGATCGAGCACCTTCCACTCCTCGCGTTCCTTGGTGAAGGCCACGGCCTGCACCACGCGGGTCACGGGGTGAATGAAGAGGCTGGAGACGTCGGCCTGGGGATCGGAGGCAAGGGTGGTCTGCTTGCCGGTGGCGAGGTCCACACGGCGGAGTTCGCCGGTGTTGCTGCCGGCGCTGCTGATGATGTACATGGACCGGCCGTCGGCGGTGAAGGCGACGGGTCCGCTGTTGAGGGCATCGGCCGTATCCCATGATACGAGCGGGCGCCACGGGGCGCGGACGGTGTCGCGGACAAGGAGGCGCGTGCCGCCATCGGGCGTGGCCTGCATGGCACCGCGCACGGCGAGGTTCTGGTCGGCCAGCCAGCCGATGAAGCCCTGGTCGTTCTCGGCGACCATGTTGCGTTCGGCGGTACGGAGATCGACGCGGTAGACGTCATGAAGTTGCGGATTGCGCTCGTTGATTGCGACGAGGACTTCGTTGGGAAACTGGGGCTCGGTGGCGAGAATGCGGGCCTGGATGCCGTTGATCGGGGTCAGGTCGCGGGTGTTCTCCGTGGCGATGTCGGTCGCGTAGACATGCCAGTTCTCGTCGCCGTCCTTGTCCTGAATGTAGAGGAGCTGGCGGCTGTTCTCCGCCCAGGTGTAGTAGCGAATGCCGCGCTTGCGGTCCTCGGTGACGGCGCGGTCGTCGCTGGCGCCGACTGTTCGTACCCAGACGTTGAGGACGCCTTCGTCGGGCGCGATGTACGCGAGGAGCTTGCCGTCCGGGGAGACCTGCGGGGACACGCGGTCGGGGTTTCCGAAAAGAACCTTCCTCGGGATGAGGGGCGGCAGCTCGGCCTTGGCGTTCGGGGTGAAAGTTCTTGGGCTCATGAGTGCACAGGCGATGAGGATGATGCCTCCTGCGTAGTTCATTCGATTCATGTTGCTCGCTCCGCGTTTTCGATTCATGGCAACGGTGACGTCGCTGCGCTTTATCGTGAACGGCGCCGGCCGAGTTGCGTCGTCGCCGTACGGACGGGCCGTGCGGCGGTTCCAACACCAATAGATGATAACCGGGGGTAAGGGAAGACGGCGTGTTACTTATTGTCGAAACTATTCGTTGCCGAGCCGACAAGCGGGCAGGACCGGATTCCGGCTTCGGCCGGAATGACGGGGGCTCGGGATGGCAAAACCTTTACCGGGACTGCGGTGGGGATTAGACTTGCGGGTCCGCGCGGTCCGCGAGATGGCGGATCGTGCGAAGTGCCCCGGAGCGGTGTCCGAGTGGCTGAAGGGACCGCACTGGAAATGCGGTGTGCGGGTAACTGCACCGAGGGTTCGAATCCCTCCCGCTCCGTTACCAGATCTGACTTGCGGCGTCGGCGGCGGGTCGATAGTCTGACGATTCGTTGACCTACAGCGTAAGGCCGACGCGCCCGCGCCGCGGCAGGCGGGGTCGCCGCGGGCAAGCTCATTCCATACGCCCCGTTGCGAGACTTCCCCGATGTTTTCGTTCCGCTTCCTACTCTTATCGATGGCAGGGATGGTGACGGTTATGAGTTCGTCCGCCTCGACGACCCGAGCAGAGGAGACCCAGCGCGTCCTCGATCGCAGCGAGGTTCCCAAGCAATACACCTGGGCGACCGAGACGATCTTCATCAACAAGGGCGCCTGGGAGGATGAGTACAAGGCCGTCGAGAAGCAGATCACCGAGTTGGGCAGCATGCAGGGCATGCCCAGCCGGGGGCCGAGCCAGCTCCTGGGTGTGCTGAAGGCACGCGATGACGCTGCCGCCCGGCTGGAGCGGGTCTACGTGTACGCGTCTCTGCTGGCCGACCAGGACCTGCGCGAGGGCGATACGCAGGCCATGCGCTCGCGGGCTCGTTCGCTGGCGGTCAACTACAGCCGGTCCACGTCATGGCTGGAGCCTGAGCTCACGTCTATTCCGAAAGAGACGCTGGATTCCTGGATGAGTGACAATCCGGTGCTGGCGCTGTATCGGCAGTACTTCGACAACTTGTTCCGGCAGAAGGCGCACATCCTCTCTCCGCGCGAGGAAGAGCTCATGGCGCTGACCGGCGAGGTGACGTCGACGCCCTATCAGGCCTACAGCTTCCTGAAGGACGCCGACATGAAGTTCCCCACGATCAAGAACGAGAAGGGCGACAACGTGGAGCTGAGTGACTCCGCGTTCTACCTGTTCATGCGCAATACGAATCGCGACGTGCGCAAGGCGGCGTATGAAGGGATCGTGGGTACGTATCGCGAATTCCGCAATACGGCGGCCGCGCTGCTCAACGGCGTCGTGCAAACGCACATCATGAACGTGAGGGCCAGGGGATACGACAGTTGCCTGGCGGCGGCGCTGGACGGCGGCAATATTCCCACGGAGGTGTACAACAATCTGATCAAGACGATCAATGATAATCTGCCGCTGCTTCATCGCTATCAGAAGATCCGCAAGCAGGCGCTGAACCTGAAGGACGGCGTGCACGCGTACGATCTCTTCGCCCCGTTTGTCACGGAGCAGAAGTATGAGATCGAATACGACCCGGCGGTGAAGAAGATTGAAACGGCCCTCGCTCCGCTGGGAGACGAGTACATCAAGGCCATGACGACGGGTTTCGAGTCCCGTTGGGTGGACGTGTATCCCACCAAGGGCAAGCGCAGCGGAGCCTATTCGAGCGGGACGTTCCTCACCCAGCCGTACATCCTGATGAATTTCCACGGCGGATACGAGGACATGTCCACGCTGGCCCACGAGATGGGTCACTCGATGCACTCGTACCTTTCGCGGACGACTCAGCCGTATATCTACGCCGACTACGACATCTTCTGCGCCGAGGTGGCTTCGACCTGCAACGAGATTCTCCTCCAGAACTACGTCCTGAAGGAGACGGCCGATCCGGAGCTCAAGCTGTACCTGCTGGTGGAGTTCCTGGAGGGCATTCGCGGGACGGTGTTCCGGCAGACGATGTTCAGCGAGTTCGAGCAGCGCGTTCACGAGATGGCCGAGCAGGGACAGCCGCTCACGGCCGATGCGCTCGATGCCGAGTACGGGAAGATCATGAAGAAGTACTACGGACCGGCGTACACGCACGATGATCTCGTGGACAGCTACTGGATCCGCATTCCGCACTTCTACTACAACTTCTACGTGTACAAGTATGCGACAAGCTACTGCGCCGCGTCGAACATTGCCCGGCGGATCATGGACAAGGAGCCGGGAGCGGTAGACGCGTATCTGTCGTTCCTCAAGGGCGGGAGCACGAAATATCCGATCGACATGCTCAAGATGGCCCGCGTGGACATGACTTCGCCGCAGCCCATTCTCGATGCGATGAAGATCTTCGAGGACCTTCTGAATCAGACGGAGGAGCTGCTGAAGAAGGTGGGCCCCGGGGCCTGATCGCTGCGCATTGACGAAATGGCCATTTCAATCGACCCGGATGGCAGACGTCGTCCGGGTCGATTTGTTTTGGGCCGAACGCCGATGCCTGCGAAGGGTGATCAGTTTGCGTCGGGATCAAAGAAGTAGGGTATTACGCGCGGCTCGGCGAAGGGCGAGATTTCGTAGAGGACGAGATCGCCGATGACGCGGCGGTGGAGATGCAGGTCGGAGTCCGGCGGGAGGGTCTGGGGTTCGTCGCGGTCCAGCTTGTCGGCGAAGACGACGACGGCGCGGTCGTCCACGCGGACCAGCAGGTGCATGGTGAACGTGGAGAAGATGTGTTCGTAGGAGAGGCCTTGCGGGCAGACGTTCCTGGGCAGGTGGGCGAATGCCAGAGCCTGGCCGAATCGGTCGCTGAAGGAGCGCCGGAATTCCTCCTCATTTCGGCAGACCCACTCGGGCTTGAACCCCTTCTCGAGCTCCTCCCGGTAGACGGCGAGCATGCTCCGCTTCGGGCCGACGACGTAGGATCGCACGGCCGGGCGCTCGGGGCGGGTGAACTCGTACACCTGCCATCCCGCGTAGATGCTCATAGCAAGCGCGGCCGCGAGGGCGGCAACGAACCGCCAGGGAGATCGAGGACTTGCACTCATCCGGGGCGCGCGGGTGCCGCCTGCGGTCGCGGCCAGTGCCCGGTTCAGTACGTCGTCCGCGCGCTCGGATTCCACACGGGGAGGTGCGAAGACTCGGCGGATCTCGGCGTCGATCCTGTCCTGGTGCTGGAGTTCGCGACGCAACTCGGGATCGGAGGCGAGCCGCTGCTCAAATGCGCGGCGCTCGTCCTCGCTCATCATGCCGTCGTGATAACGGTCGAGCTGGTCATCGATGGGAATGTTCGGGTCCAGGCTCATCCGTTCCCCTCGGTCCAGTTGTGCTGCGGCTGCGCGATTTGGCGCAGGCGCTTGCGGAGAATCTGCCGGGTCCGGTGCACATGGCTCATGGCGGTTCCTTCAGGTATCTCGAGCAATTCGGCGATCCGGCCATAGGGCATGTCCTCGACGGTTCTCAGGATAAGGCAGGCTCGCGCCGTATCGGAAACGTCCTCCAGTGCCGTCAGAATGCCGTGCTTGAGGGCGCTGTTGCCGGGCGCGGGAGTTTCGCCCGCATGGGCACGATGGGCAGCGTCAGTCTGAGTGCTCGGGTCGGCGTTGTTCATGGGCCTTCTGCGGCGCTTGCGCGAGTGATTCAGGCCGACGTAGCGAACGATCTGGGCCATCCAGGCGACAAAATCAGTACCGGGTTGAAACTCGTGGAGCTTTTTCAGGGCGACTACGGCGGCCTCCTGGACGATGTCGTCCGCTTCTGAGGCGCATGAGGACGTACCTACGGCGACAAACCAGAGGGACCGGTAAGCCCCGCGGAACGCGTCGGAGAATTCGTCCATTCGCAATGGCAAGATGGCGGGGATCTAATCTGGCCAATCGACCCGTCGGGCTACCCCATTGAACAGCCCTCATGGAGAACAATGTCCCGGAGCCCCCGGATTATTGCAACTTGACGCTTTCCGCACGGTTACCCTCGATGTGGTCAGAGAAGAGAGCCGTCGTTCGTCTCCGATGCGCGTCCGTTTGTGAGACACGAACGTGCGGATTCTTTGAGACCAAGTTTCGTTTATGCGCACCAATCCCTACACGATCGGCGATTGCGTGGTAGAATAATGGGGCGAGTTGACATTGAGTATCTCGGCGCGGACGCCGTTCATGGCACGTTGATTGCTGGACAGAACGGCGAGAGGCGCGGATGGGTACCGCGACGGGCCGACGGGGCCGGAGTCAACCCCGGAACGTATTCTCCGATTTCGAATCGGAGACGGAGTCTCAAGAATGATGGGGCTGGGCATGGTTCGCAAACAGGGATGTGGCAAGCGAGGTTTGGGGGCCGGTCTCGGGGGCCTCACGCTGGCATCGCTGGAATCCGGGGAGACGGTGCGGATCGAGTCGATTGACTGCGGTTATCTGCACTGCAAGCGACTCGCTGACCTCGGGTTCACGCAGGGCATGGAGCTGACCATGGTGCGCGCGGGTTGTCCGTGCATTGTACGGCTCGATGGTCGATGCGTGGGGCTTGGGCGGCGCCATCAGGCCTGCATCCGGATCAGCCGAGTCGTGCAGAAACTTCCGGGCGAACACCTTCCCATTGCCGGCGCCGCTTGATCGCGATCGTTGTTCGGGCCGACGCGAATCGCAAACGAATGCTGCATTTGCCGGGATGACGCCGGTCGGCCGAAGGGTCGTCCCGGTTCTTCGATGATCGATGAGCCATCTTCCTCCCAGCCCCAACCCCGCGACGGCTGACGCGCCGCGATCTCCCGCAAACGCAAGTCAGGTCGTATACCAGCGCGCCGCATTCGTGGCCCTGGTCGGAAATCCCAATACGGGCAAGACCACGCTGTTCAACGCGCTTACGGGTTTCCGGGAGCGCGTCGGAAACTATCCGGGCGTGACCGTCGACAAGACCGTCGGCATTCTTCGGCAGGGCGGAGACGGGCGCAAGGTCGAAATCGTGGATCTTCCAGGTGCGTACAGTCTTGCGGCCGGTTCGGCGGATGAGGCCGTTGTTCTGGATGTGCTGCTCGGCGCTCAGGCGGACGTGCCCGCGCCGGACGTGATCGTTGCGGTGATCGATGCGACCAACCTCGGGCGAAGCCTGTTTCTCGTGAGTCAGCTCCTGGAGCTGGACCGGCCTGTGGTCACGGCGTTGAACATGGTTGATCTGGCCGAAGCAACGGGCGTCACGATCGACGCCGCGGCGTTGTCGCGCGAGCTTGGCGTTCCCGTTGTGCCGGTGGTTGCACGAACGCAGAAGGGCGTCGCGGAACTCATCCAGGCGGTGGTTGCGTCCATCGGCGGGGAGCCTCCTCCGCGGCAGGTCACGTTGCCGGAAGAGGTCGCGGCCGAGGTCGCCGGATTCCGGGCGTTTATCGCCCAGTTCGGGAACGGGGGGGGCCATGTATCCGAGGCCGAGGTGCTTCAGGCCTTGCTGGACAGCGGGGGCTATCACGAGGAGCGCATCAGCCGGCGGTACGGCGCCGAAGCAGAGGTCGAGCTTCATCGGCGGCGGTCGGTCTTTGAGGGCAAGGGTGTCCCGCGCGGAGAAATCGAAGCGCGGATCCGCTATGCGTGGATCGATCGTGTTCGACGAAACGCGCTCGTGCGTCGCTTTCCGGCACCGGCGTCGTGGTCGGAGCGCGTCGATCGCGTGCTGACGCATCGCGTGCTGGGGCTGGCCGTGCTCATTCTGCTCATGGGAGCGGTATTCCAGTCGATCTACGCGTGGGCGGCGCCGATCATGGACGCAGTGGACACGGGGTTTGCCTGGTCGGGGACGGTGATCGGTCCCCTGCTTCCTACGGGAGCGCTGCGCAGTCTCGTGGTGGACGGCGTGATCGCCGGCGTGGGGGCGGTGCTCATCTTTCTGCCGCAGATTCTGATCCTGTTTCTTTTTCTGGCGATATTGGAAGACTGCGGCTACATGGCGCGGGCGGCGTTCCTGCTGGATCGCTGGATGGGTCTGGTCGGGCTGAGCGGCAAGTCGTTCATTCCGCTGCTTTCTTCTTTTGCCTGCGCCGTACCGGGCATCATGGCGACACGGACGATCGAGGACCGGCGCGATCGGCTGATCACGATCCTGGTCGCGCCGTTGATGAGTTGCAGCGCGCGTCTGCCGGTGTACGTGCTGCTCATCGGGGCGTTCGTTCCGTCGGTGTGGATCCTGGGGGGATTGCTGAACCTCCAGGCGGTCGTGCTGCTGTCGATGTACGTGATCGGCGTTATCGCGGCGGTGGGGGTCGTGCTGCTGCTGAAGCGAACGATCATGCGCGGCCCGCCGCAAGCGTTCCTGATGGAGTTGCCTTCGTACAAATGGCCGTCTGTGCGAACCGTATTGCATCGGGTCGTCGGGCAGGGGAAGGCCTTCGTCTCGTCCGCCGGGACGATCATTTTCGCCGTGACGTTGATCATCTGGGCGCTGGGATACTATCCTCGCCCGGCTTCGATTGGCGAGAGGTTCGAGCAGATGCGGGCCGAGGCGGCGGCGACGTTTGAAGAAGGCAATGGGCAACAGGCAGCGAGAGGAAGCCACGGAGCCACGGAGCCACGGAGCCACGGAGGGGAAGATCGAAGAAGGCACGAAGACACGGAGGCACGAAGGCACGAAGGGGAAGTGCAAACGACGCATAAAGTCGAAGCGCAGTCGCTGGATGAGCGGCTGGCGGAAATCGACCACCTGGAGTCGGGGGCGTATCTGCGGCACAGCCTGCTGGGGCGGATGGGGCAGTGGATCGAGCCGGTCGTGAAACCGCTCGGCTGGGACTGGCGGATCGGGACGGCCGTGATCGCATCGTTCCCGGCACGCGAGGTTGTCGTCGCCACGATGGGCACGATCTACAATCTTGGAGGCAACGAGAACGAAGAAAGCGTGAGCTTGCGGGAGAAGCTGCGGTCGGCGACCTGGCCGGACGGTTCGCCGGTTTTCAACATCGCGGTTGCGCTTTCCATTATGGTGTTCTTTGCGCTTTGCTGCCAATGCGGCGGCACGCTGGCCACGATCAAGCGAGAGACAAGGAGCTGGACGTGGCCGATCGTGACATTCGTGTACATGACTTCGCTGGCGTACGTTGCGGCGCTGGCCACGTATCAGTTGGCCTCGCACTGGGTGTCGTGAATGATCGGTGACATCATTGCCATTTTGCTTGTGCTTGCCGCGGCGGTTTACGCCGCACGGTGGATGTGGCGCTCCATGCGCGGCGACGCGGGGTGCGGGTCGTCTTGCGGAGGCTGCGCGTCCAGCGGCGATCAGCGTGAAACATCGCGTCAGGTAAAGGTGATTCCGCTGGTGACCGTCAACGTTATGCATCCTGAAGGCGTCAATCCGGCGGAAGCCGGGATTCAAGACCGGATTCCAGCACATTCCTCTGGATTCCGGCCTGCGCCGAAGTGACGTGCTCGGCAGCCCCTCTAGCCGTCAGCGAATGGTCGAATGGCGCCTCGGAAGCTGGACCAGAAGATGGCGCGTCGGGGGGACGTACCCTACGTTTCTCCGCGTTCGCAACTCCGCAAGCATCACATTCGCTCGAGCGTCTCGATGCCCAGCAGGTGCAGGCCGAGCTTTAGCGTGCGGGCGGTGAGGTCGCAGAGGCGCAGGCGGGCATTTCGCGTGCTCTCGGGTGTTGCGTCAATCACGCGCACGCCGAGCTTCTTGTCGTAGAAGCGGCTGAAAGCGCGGGAGAGCTCATAGAGGTAGTCGGTCAACAGATTCGGGCGGAGCTCCGCGGTCACGGCGCGCAGAACATCCGGGAACTGAAGCAGTCGCTTCGCCAGAGCGACCTCGGCCGGGTGCTCCACCGGCAGCGGCGCATGTGCGTCCAGCGACGACCACTCGATACCGGCCTTGCGCCCGATGGAGCGGACGCGGGCGTAGGCGTAGAGCATGTACGGGGCCGTGTTCCCTTCGAGCGACAGCATGGTGTCGAGGTCGAACTTGTAGTCGCTGGTGATGGCATGGGAGAGGTCGAAGTACTGGACGGCGGACAGCCCGACCGTTTCGGCGATGGCCTTCCGGTGTGACTCGTCGAGGTCGGACTCGGCGGCGCTCTCGGCCGAAGAGGCATCCACAACCTGCCGCGCGCGGGCGACGGCTTCGTCGAGGAGGTCCTTGAGCTTGACCGTTCCGCCCTCGCGCGTTTTGAAGGGGCGTCCGGACTTGGCCAGCATGCTTCCGAATCCGACGTGTTCGAGGGCCACGGAGTCATCCGCGAAGCCCAGCTTTCGGGCAGCCTCGAAGACCATCTCAAAATGCTGCTTCTGGGGGAGTCCTACGACGTACACGATTCGCGTGGCGTGGAGCTGCTCGATGCGGTGGATGATCGCGGCGAGGTCGGAGGTGGCGTAGTTGTAGCCGCCGTCGGCCTTGCGGACGATGAGGGGCAGGTCGTTGCCCTCACGCGTCTTGAATCGTTCGCCGAGGAAGACGCACAGCGCCCCGTCGCTTTCGTCGACGTACCAGTCTCTGTCGCGTGGGCGGCCGGTGGATTCATCTTTCTGACGAATTCTCTCGATGCGTCGAATGACCTCGTCCATCAGGTCGGTGTAGAAGCTCTCGCCGCGGTCCTCGAGCCGCACGCCGAGGCGGCGGTAGATCTCGTGACAGTGGCGAAGGGATTCGTCGCAGAACGCGCGCCAGATCTTGCGCGTACCGGGATGGCCTTTCTGCAGTGCGACGACCGTATCGCGGGCTTCTTTGCGAAATTCCTCGTCGGCATCGAAGAGGTTCTTGGCCTCGACGTAGAACGTCTCCAGATCGCGGATGACGAGCTCTTCGGGGCGATCGGCGACATCCGGGCGAACGCGGCGCAAGAACGCGACGAGCATGCCGAACTGCGTGCCCCAGTCGCCGACGTGGTTCTCGCGGTGGACCGTGTGGCCTTCAAACTCGAGGACGCGGCAAATGCAGTCGCCTATGACCGTGCTGCGGAGGTGGCCGACGTGCATTTCCTTGGCGAGGTTGGGACTGGAAAGATCGACCGCGACGATCTCGGGATGCTCGGCGGGCGGAACCCCCAGACGGTCGACTTCGCCTTCTTTCGCAGCGGGGATCGACGCGAGGACTCGGGACAGGTATTCCGGCTTGAGGCGGAAGTTGAGGAACCCCGGTCCGGCGATCTCCACGGGCTCGCACACGTCGTCAATCTTGAGGTTCTCGACAATGGCCTGGGCAAGATCGCGCGGCTTCTTGCCGAGTTGCCGGGCCAGACCCATGGCGCAATTGGATTGGTAATCGCCGAACTTCTCGTCCTGCGCGGGGCGCAGCAACGGGTCGGCGTCCGCGGCACCCAAGGCCGTCAGAGCCTGCCGCATACGAACGTCGAGTTCCTCTTGTGGTGAACGCATGGCGGGCATAATGACCGCAGCGCGGGGCGTCCGCAACCGTGCGCCCGCGGGTCATAAGCAGACAAGCCGCGAAGGCCTTTACCTCCGCGGCTTGCGTAAGTCTGTTTCGAGCGGCGTCGGCGCTGAAGGTCGGCCGTACGCGAGATGGTGGCTACGCCGAGAAGCTCGATCCGCAGCCGCAGCTCGAAGTGGCGTTCGGGTTCTTGAACACGAACCCGCGTCCCATGACTTCGTCCTTAAAGTCGATTTCGGTGCCGTCAAGGTAGAGGTGGCTCTTGGGGTCGCAGATGACCTGGACGCCGTGCTGGTCCCAGGTTTCGTCCTGATCCGACTTGCTCTCGGTCAGGTCGAGCGAGTAACTGAATCCGCTGCAACCGCCGCCCTTGACGCCCACGCGAAGGTACAGCGGCTTGGCTTCTTCGTTGCTGCTCCGCGCGGCTTCGTTCTGCTGCTCGATGATCTGGCTGACCTCTTTCGCGGCCCGTTCCGTCAACATGACCATGACGTTGTTCTCCGATTCAGATCAATGCTCTTGTATTGGCCCGATTCTCCGGTCCGACCAATTGTATACACGGGACGCGAAAAATTCAGCGCCCGGGATTTCCGCCTGATTCGTGGGCGGACATCGGCCCCGGGGGAACTCCAGACAAGCGGTCCGCCTTGCGACCCGCCATCACTTCGGAACACGCCAGAGTCCAGGAAGCAGGCAAACGCGGGTTCTGGATTTCGGTTATCGCCGGAACGACCCGCCCCCTTTTCCATCGTCATTCCACGGCCGGCTGACGAGGTGTTTGCGGACCTAGCCCGCGCTCGTATGCTTCTCCTATGGAGCGTCCTGATCTGAAGTCGGAATCCTCTGCAACGGAACCAGTTGCCATGCAACGATGGACGGATTTCTTAAAGTCTCAGATTAGCTCGACCGGTGCGGCAGCGATCGCGGAAGGCGAGTCGCCGGTTGCCCGGTTCGGCGCGCTTGATGAGGAGTATGCGCTGCTCGGTTCCGGGCCGGCGCTGGTCGACCGATCGAACCGCACCATCCTGAGCGTTCGCGGGGCCGACCGCGCCTCGTGGCTGCACAATCTCACCACGAATCACGTGAAGACGGTTGGGGCAGGAGAGGGCAATTACGCGTTCGTGCTCAACGTTCAGGGGCGCATTCTGTTCGATGTCGGTCTGCTCGTCGGGCGAGAGGAAATCCGACTCGATCTGGATTGTCGATTTCTAGACACCGCCCTGAGGCACTTGGAAAAGTACACGATCACCGAGGATGTCGCGATCGCGGCGATGGGAGACGAGTGCGTCCGGATGGCGCTGGTCGGCGAGCGGACGCGCGAGCTTCTGGCCGGGGAGGGTTTGCCGCAAGCGGCCAATCTCGCCGTCTGGTCGCACGGGGAGGCGAAACTGTGCGGCGTGCCGGTCACCTTGTTCCGCAGCGACTTTTCCGGCGCGTATGCGATGGAGCTGATCGTTCCGGTGGGCAAAGCGGTCGAGCTCTGGCAGTGGCTGACGGACGGCTCGCGAAAAATGCCGGCCGGTCCGGTGGGCAGCGAAGCGCTGGACGTGCGGCGGATCGAGGCGGGTGTGCCCTGGCCGGGGCGGGAAATCATCGAGGAATATCTTCCGGCGGAGACGGGGCAGTCGCGGCGGGCGGTCAGCTACAATAAGGGGTGCTATCTCGGGCAGGAGGTCGTGGAGCGGATGCGTTCGCGCGGCGTGGTGGCGCGGCGGCTCTGCGGGTTGCTCGTGGAACCGGGCGATGTGCTGGCGGCGCCGCAGGCGATTCTGGATGAAGCCGGTCAGACGATTGGAACGATGACCAGCGCGGCGCGATCGCCCGCCCGGCCGGAGATCGTGGCCCTCGGGTACGTGCGAACGGTGGCGCTCGGTGCGGAGAAGGTCGTCATGATCGGCGGGGGCGAGGGGTCGCAAGAGCACCCGCGTTGTGCCCGGCTGGCGGAGCTGCCCATCGCGTAGCAAGCAGAGCGCGTGCGGTCCGAGCGCCGGCGCGAAGGCACGAAGTCGACATTCAACATTCACCCAACGGAGAATCCGCGATGAATGGGAAAGTTGTCGTGGTGACGGGCGGAGGCCGGGGAATCGGGCGGGCGGTGTGCGAGCGATTCGCCGCGGCCGGGGCGCAGGTGGTGGCGGCGTCGCGCTCGGTGAAGGAACTCAAGGAGACGGCGTCGGCCATCGAGGCGTCGGGCGGGAAGTGCTATTTCCAGGCGGCGGACGTGTGCGCCCCGGGTGACATCCAGTCGCTGATCAACGACACGGCCAAGCAGTTCGGACGGGTGGACATTCTGGTGAACTGCGCGGGGGTCGCGCCGAAGGGGCCCTTCGACGAGATGGAGCCAGCCTTGTTCGACACCATTCGCGCCGTGAACATCGACGCCGTCTACCACGGGTGCCGCTATGCCTGGCCGATCATGAAGCGGCAGGGCGGGGGCGTGATCGTAACGATTTCGTCCGTTGCCTCGGTCGATCCCTTCTCAGGCTTCGCCGCGTATGGGTCATCCAAGGCCTGGGTGAACCTGTGGACGCGGGCGCTCGCGGACGAAGGGCGGGCGCACAACATCCGCGTGTATGCCGTGGCTCCCGGCGCGGTGGAGACGCGCATGCTCCGCGATGCGTTCCCCGACTTTCCCGAAGGACAGGCGCTCGAACCCTCCCACGTCGCGGCCGCGGTGTTCGGCCTGTGCGGAGAAGAATTCCACTACGCGACGGGGGAGACGGTGTTTGTCAGAAGATAGCCACGAAGCGACGAAGCCACGGAGCCACGAAGGGGAAGAGAGGCAACAGGCAATGGGCAATAGGAGGGACGACGGAGTACGCACGGATGATCCCGCCTTGCTTCCTACCCAATCTTTGGCTACCGGGCGCTCATTGCCGCCTGCCGTAAGACCCTTGCATCCCCGATTTCCATACCGATCTCTACACCAAGCCGAAAGAACTCTTTCGCAGCTCTTTGTGCATTAAGGTTGTATTTGCGCACTGCTTCCCTTGCGAAACTCTGGTATTGTTTCATCATCATCCCGGATGTGCCTCGATCCTCATTCATGATCGCACACAGACCATCGACGACGTGAGATGGCAGATTAGGCCCTTCAATCCAGTGCCGCAAGTACGGTATGAAGTTGCCGTCGCGGTATATCGCGCTACCAATCTTACCGTTGGATTCAAACACTGTTTCCGGCGATTTGCCGCTATCCGTTTCAGTGTAGTCCGTATCCTGGAAGAGCCGCAGACGCACTTCTGGGACCGCATTTCGGTCCAGGAGCGATGTGACGAGTTCCTCCATTGCATCGGCGCCCGCCTGCCAATTGTCGCTGGAAGGCATATCAGGGATGCGTGCATATAAGTCCGTTTCAGACTGCGTTAATTCGATTTGTTTCGGCGGCATGTACCTCATCAGCGAATCTCCTTCTTCAAGCTGTTGTTGTGGGCCGGGCAACGCCTACAATTGCCCCGTCGCCCATTGCCTACTGCCTATTACCTATTGCCTCTCTGTTCTTCCCGAACACAAACCCCTCCCCGGCCGCGTCGATGGTGATGTGGTCGCCGGGGGCGAACTCGCCGCTGAGGATGCGCCGAGCCAGGGGGTTTTCGATCTCCTGCTGGATGAGTCGCTTGAGCGGGCGGGCGCCGTACGCCGGCTCGTAGCCGTCGCGGGCGAGCTTGTCCATGGCGGCCGGCGTGAGCTCCAGGGACATGTCGCGGTCGGCCAGTCGCCGCGTCAGGTGCCGCGTCTGAATCTCGACGATCTTCACCAGGTCGCCGCGGGAGAGCTGCCGGAAGATGACCGTCTCGTCGATGCGGTTGAGGAACTCCGGCCGGAAGTGCTGCTTGAGCACTTCGCGGACTTTCATCTCGATTTCGATGTCGAGTAGCGTATTGTCTTCGGCAAGCGAGGCGTCGGAATTGGAGGCGACTTCGTCGCCGCTTGTCTGCGCAGGCTTCATGCTGCGGCTCGCGCCTTCGCCGGTTTCGTCGATCATCTGCTGGATGTACTCGCTGCCGAGGTTGCTGGTCATGGCGATGATCGTGTTGCGAAAGTCCACGGTGCGGCCGTGGCCGTCGGTCAGGCGGCCGTCGTCGAGCACCTGGAGCAGCACGTTGAACACGTCGGGGTGGGCCTTCTCGATTTCGTCGAGGAGGATCACGCAATAGGGGCGGCGGTGCACCGCTTCGGTCAGGCGCCCGCCTTCCTCGTAGCCGACGTAGCCCGGCGGGGCGCCGATGAGTCGCGCGACGCTGTGCTGCTCCATGAACTCGCTCATGTCGATGCGGACGAAGGCCGACTCATCGTCGAAGAGGAACTCGGCGAGCGCTTTGCACAGCTCGGTCTTGCCTACGCCGGTCGGGCCGAGGAAGAGGAACGAGCCGACCGGGCGGTTCGGGTCGCCCAGTCCGGCGCGAGATCGCCGTACGGCATCGGACACCGCGCGGACGGCTTCATCCTGGCCGACGACGCGATCGTGCAGGCGATCCTCCATGCGCATGAGCTTCTCGATTTCGCCTTCGAGCATGCGGGAGACGGGGATGCCGGTCCACTTGCTGACGACCTCGGCGATTTCCTCGGCCGTGACTTCCTCGCGCAAGAGTCCGCCGCCGGCGGCGTGGAGCTCGGCAAACTTGATTTCGCGGTCGCTCAGCGTTTGTTCGAGTTCGCGGAGTTCGCCGTAACGGATGCGCGCGGCGCGTTCCAGATCACCGCGGCGCTGGGCGTCGTCGAGCTCGTTGTGCTTGGCGTCGATGGCCTGCTTGACCTCCTTGATGGATTCGAGTTGTTTCTTTTCGTTCTCCCACTGGGCGGAGAGTCGGCCGTTGTCTTCCTGTAACTCGGCGAGCGATTTCTGGACCTGCTCCAGGTGGCGGCGGCTGCCCTCGTCCTTTTCTTTCTTGAGGGCTTCGCGCTCGATCTCCAGTTGCATGATGCGGCGGCGGAGTTCGTCGAGCTCGCTGGGCATGGAGTCGTTCTCGATGCGCAGGCGCGAGGCGGCCTCGTCGACGAGGTCGATGGCCTTGTCGGGGAGCTGGCGGCCGCTGATGTAGCGGTGCGAGAGCGATGCGGCAGCAACGAGGGCGGAGTCCTCGATCTCGACCTTGTGGTGCGCCTCGTAGCGCTCCTTGAGGCCGCGCAGGATGGCGATCGTGTCCTCGACCGAGGGCTCACCGACGAAGACCTGCTGGAAGCGGCGCTCGAGGGCCGCGTCCTTCTCGATGTGCTCGCGGTACTCGTCGAGCGTGGTGGCACCGACGAGGCGCAGCTCGCCTCGGGCGAGCATCGGCTTGAGCATGTTGCCGGCGTCCATGGCACCCTCGCCGGAGGCGCCGGCGCCGACCATGGTGTGCAGCTCGTCGATGAAGGTGATGATCTGGCCGTCGCTGGCCTTGATCTCCTCGAGGACGGCCTTGAGCCGCTCCTCGAACTCCCCGCGGTACTTCGCCCCGGCCACCATCGCGGGAAGGTCGAGGGCGATGAGCCTCTTGTCGCGCAGGCTCTCGGGCACGTCGCCGTCGACGATGCGCTGGGCGAGGCCCTCGACGACGGCGGTCTTGCCGACGCCGGGCTCACCGATGAGGACGGGGTTGTTCTTCGTGCGTCGCGAGAGGACCTGGACGACGCGACGGATCTCCGAGTCACGACCGATGACCGGGTCGAGCTTGCCGTCGCGGGCCATCTGGGTCAGGTCGGTGCCGTACTTCTCGAGCGCCTCGCCGACCTCCGCCGGGGTCTCCGAGGTGACCTTGCGCCCGCCCCGCATCTGGTCGATGGCCTTCTCCATGTCGGCGGCGCCGCGCTTCTCGACCGCGGCCAGGTGGCCCGTCTCAGCGAGGGCGAGCCAGAGCAGGTCGACGGCGAGGAAGCTGTCGCCCTTCGCACGCATGAGGGTGTTCGCTCGGTCCAGCACGGTCATCGCCTCGCGGCCGAACGTGGGACCCTGGGCGGCTCCGGAGGTCTTCGGCAGCGACCGGAGACGCGCGTCGGCCTGGGAGAGCACGTGCCCCACGCCGGTCCCGGCTGCGGCCAGGAGGGCGTCGGCCTGCGTGGTGTCGAGCTGTGCGAGAGCGCTGGTGATGTGGTCCGGGGTGATCTCCGGGTGACCGGCGCTCTGGGCGGCTCGCTGAGCGAGCGCGAGGGCCTCGGCCACCTTGTTCGTGGGCTTGAGCTCCATGGTGGTTCAGGTCTCCTAGTCGGTGACAGTGCGCGTAGTTGACAG
>JAGFJJ010000009.1 GCA_024102815.1 Phycisphaerae bacterium | reverse complement strand
TCGCGCTCTTCGCCCTGGGCGAACTCCTGCTGCGGGGGCAGGGGAGCCGGGCCCGAAGTGGGCACCTCCGTGGTTTCCTGCGGCGGCTGATTCGGATCCGTGGGCGCTACGCCGGAGATCCCGGCCGGAATGTCGATGGTCCCCGCCGGGTTGGCGAGGAACCAGATGCCGCTGGTGCCCTGAACGAGGGTGGAGCCGTCGTCCTGCACCTGGATCACGCCGCCGGTGCCGCGGATGCCGACAGTCGCCGTGGGCGTGGACACGAGGTACCTGTTGCGATTGACCCGCCCGATCAGGCCGGTGACGGTGCGCATCGCGCCCTTGAGCAGGGAGTAGAAGGCGCTCTCGGAGCCGTCGGTCTTGCCCTCGAACTTGTAGTCCTTGATGCCGAACTCGGTGTTGGGCTGAAGCGAGATGTAGGCGCCGTCGGCCATGCGGACCTGCACGCGGCCGCCCTGTTGGGTGCGCACGGTGTCGCCGGAGTCGACCTCGGTGCCGCGGGTTGCCGGCCGCGCCTGCCCATTGGCCCCCACCACGGTGGCCGGGCCGATGGCGAACTCCACGCGCCCGGCGGCACCTTGCGCCTGGCCCGCGAACGCCGTCGAGATCAACGCCAGCAGCAGGCCGCTGCGGTTCAGTCTAAAGGGCTTCTTGCTCGGCATGCGGACTCCCAAGCCAAATTAACTATGTAGGCAACTTGTCATCAAAACTCTGCGCTACTGCTTTGTGAATGCGGCGGCCCCCAAGACGTCCTTGTTGGCCGCGAAATCGTCGATGTGATACCCGACGCCCGCGCGCTCGGCAGTTGCCCCGGCGAAAAAGCCCTCGATCGAGGCACTGCAACTGCTGGCACAACCAGTCACCGACGGGCTTATCGAGAACGCGGCGGATGAGGTGCTCGTGGAGCCGGTCATACCGTACGTGCGGTCTGGCATCGTGACGGTAAAGTTCGCGTTGATTGTCGCGACCGATGTTCCGAAATCAACGCTCAAAGAGCCATTGAAGCTTCCGGGTGCCTGCGATCCGTCAGCGTACGTTGGCCGTGTCGCGCCCAGCAGACTGTAGGTGGCCACCCCGGACGTCGGAAGACTTGGCGTTGGCATCCCCACCACAAAATGCAGGCCCTTATTGCCGTCGTAGGTCTCATTGATCGCATTCATGCCATCAATCTCTGCCTGTCCGGTGACATTCCCGGTCCATCTGCCCCAGGCAATAAGGCCATCGTTTCCATAATCCACGATGGACGTGCCATCCGAGATGAATTTCTGATCGAGGAGATCCACGATCTCGGTCATGCGACCCAGTCCGTCGAACGTGGCGGTTGCACTGGACATGGTCACCACCCACGGAACGGTAAAGGTGCAGCAGTACGCGATGGTTCCCGTATATCCACTGCCAGTCGTCAGCAACGCTGTGGGCGACGCTGACGAAATGACATTCTCGCCGTCCGACTCGCGCTCTTCGCCCTGGGCGAACTCCTGCTGCGGGGGCAGGGGAGCCGGGCCCGAAGTGGGCACCTCCGTGGTTTCCTGCGGCGGCTGATTCGGATCCGTGGGCGCTACGCCGGAGATCCCGGCCG
>JAGFJJ010000008.1 GCA_024102815.1 Phycisphaerae bacterium | reverse complement strand
AACGTCACCGATCTGCACCTCGGAAACATCGTGGTCGCCAACAAAGAGGGTTGGCACTACCTCTGGATTCGGTTCGCCGACGAAGAGGACAACGCGGCCAAAACGCTCATCAAGAAACCGATCGCGGCCTATGTCGAGCAGGTCTACGAGTATGGCGACTTCTCTGGCCTGGGGATCGGGACGTAATGGGCGACCGCTTCAAAAAGACGCAGACCGGCCAGCCGCTGGAGTTCTCCTCCGAAGTGTGGAACTCCTTCTTGGACACGGTCCGCGCCCAGAAAGGGAAGAAGCACGACCAGCTCGCCGACGCGCTCGATCAGATTCGGCAGGCCGACATCATCAAGATACGCAACGGCAGCGGCGAAGACCGGCTGCGGTTCCATGTGCTGGGCATCTCGTCGCCCATCATCCCGCCGGGATCGCACTTGCGGGAGTTCAAGAACCAGGTGGCGCTGGTCGGCGTGAAGCCCAAGCACCCCGACCACTTCGGGCGGTTCATGATCCTGCTCGACCCGCTGCGCGTCGGCAAGATTGGCCGGGCCTGGGTCAGCGGCACCTGCCCGGCATACATCGAGGTCGAAGACGAGTGCCACGAGTTCGCCGACGTGAAGCACGACGATCCCACGGTGCTGCTCAGTCGGCCCGTTGGTTCCGCCCGCATCCTGTGGCGCGAAGGCGGGCTTGGAAAGCAGTGGGCGGTCGTGCGCCTCTCAAACTTCCCCGATGACTTCCGCCGCTTCAAATTGCTGACGCCGCTGGCCCGCTGCGGCAGCGCCGAAGCAATACGGATCGCGTACAGCGAAACCGTGGACGGGACGCCGAAGTGGTGCGAAGCCGATTGCCCGTTCACGCTTTACGACTCGCTCGGCGTCGTTTGCCCCAAGGTGTGCCAGGCGGGAGGTACATCGGGCGGCGATTGCGGCTGCGTCGAGGCCGAGAGCGTCCCCGCGGGCACGTATGGCTGGGCGAAGTGGCTAGCCGACAGCCAGAAATGGGAAGTCGTGCAGCTCGGCGAAGGTTGCTGCGATTCTTCCAGTTCCTCGTCGTCAAGCTCCAGCAGTAGTTCTTCGTCGTCGTCGAGCAGTTCCTCGTCGAGCTCGTCCTCATCCGAATCATCAAGCAGCAGCTCCTCGAGCGAGAGCAGCTCGTCCAGCAGTTCGAGTGAGTCGTCCTCCAGCAGCGAACCATCTTCGAGCGAACCGTCGTCGAGCAGCGAATCATCCAGTAGCGAACCGTCCTCAAGCGAGCCATCGAGCAGCGGCCCCTGTCCGCCCGGCCAGGGGCTGACGACCGTGCTGGAGGTGCTGATTCCGTGTCCGATGCGGAGCGGCGATTCGATCACGTTCCCGACCGAACGCTGGTCGTTTGTCTGCGGCCAATTGCGGAGCGTGGAGCCCGGATCGCCCTGCACGGTGCCGGTCTGCTGCGATTCATCCAGCGGCAGCAGTAGCGACAGCACGCTGCAACTCTTCGAGGTCCAGTGCCTGGCCGAGAACAAGTTGATGAAGCGGCCCGTGGAAGTTCACAACGCTACCCGCGTGGAGCGCGGCGAGTGGGTACGCGAGGATTGCTGCGAACCGTGTGAAAGCAGCTCGTCGAGTTCTAGCAGTTCCAGTTCGTCGAGTAGCTCGTCCAGTTCCTCCAGCTCCAGTTCGTCATCTTCGTCATCGTCATCGGGCAGCAGCAGTTCGTCGGAACCCTCCTCGTCGAGTTCGAGCGAAAGCAGTTCGTCGGACAGCGCGAGCAGCTCGTCCGGTTCGTCGTCGTCCAGCAGTAGTTCCTCGAGCAGCAGCTCATCGAGTTCGTCGTCTTCGAGTTCTTCGTCGTCGAGCAGTAGCTCATCGTCAAGCTCCTCAAGCTCAGGTTCTTCGTCGAGCTCCAGTTCCTCCGAACCTTCGTCGTCCAGTTCCGAGTCGAGCAGTTCGAGCAGCAGTTCGTCGTCGTCAAGCGAAAGTAGCAGTTCATCTTCGAGCAGTTCCAGCGAGGCCAGCTCGTCATCGAGCGAACCTTCATCATCCAGCGGCGACTCGTCGAGTGGCGAGTCATCCAGTGACGGCCACTCCAGCAGCGATCCCGATTCCAGCGATCCGCCAACGAGCAGCTCGCCCCCCAGCAGCGGCCCGCCCACGTCGAGTTCGCCGCCGACCTCCAGTTCGCCTCCGACGCCCTCGGGCGAAGGTTCGTCCAGCGAAAGCTCGTCCTCGTCGAGCGATTCGCACACGCCATCCAGCCCGCCGACGAGTTCCGCGCCGTCGAGTGCGCCGCCCACATCCTCAAGTCCACCCAGTTCAGCCCCGTCGAGCGGTCCGCCGCCCGGCAGTTCGTCCTAAGGAGCAACCGTTCAATGCAAGTGTTTTTGATGGGCTATCCCGGCGATCTCGGCGGGGCCTGCACCGAGGCGTGGCACACGGTGAAGATTTGGCGGCGCTTCGGCGTCGAGGTCCACCTCATCCCGACATGGGGTGCCGACGAGAAATGGAAGACGCGGCTCGATGCGCTCGGCTGCGTCACCCATGCGGCCACAGCCGAAACGCTGGGACAGGTCCCAGGCCTCGCCGGCGGAACGGTCGTCAGCTTCTGCAACAGCGCCTTCCTGGCCAATGCCAAACGTCTGCGAGAGCTGGGCTGCCGCATGGTCTGGGTCAATTGCATGACCTGGCTGTTCAACGCCGAGCGGGATTTCTATCGCAGCAGCGGCCCGTTCGACGCCTTCGTGTTCCAGAGCGAGTTCCAGCGCGGGCAGCTTGAACCGCAGCTGGCAGAGTTCGGCTACCAGCCAGCGCAAGGGCATCTGATCCGCGGCGCGTTCGATGCAGACGAATGGCCTTTCAGCCCGCGGCCGCACGCCGCTGGTGAAGCATTCGTCGTCGGCCGCGCCGCCCGGCCCGACGGCGACAAGTGGTCGAGTAACACCTGGCCGATCTACGAACGCATCCAGTACCGGCCCAAGCGTGCATTGATGCTCGGAATGGATGAGAAGACGCACGCCAAGCTCGGCAAATCGCCGGCTTGGTCGGACTGCCTCAAACCAATGGCGATTACAGCGCAGGACTTCTTCCGCCAGCTGCATTGCACGTTGCCGGTCAACGGGGGCGCTCGCGAGAACTGGCCCCGGGTCGGCTTGGAAGCGATGGCGATGGGCGTGCCCATCGTCACGCAGAACGAATGGGGCTGGCGCGAAATGATCCAGCACGGCGTCACTGGGTTCCTCGGCAAGTGCGACGAGGAACTGGCCCACTACACCGCCATGCTCGCCTACGACGAAGACCTGCGGATGCGGATCGTCCACGCTGCCCGCGAGCGGCTCGTCAATGAGCTCGCCAGCCCCGATGTGATCTGGGCCGGCTGGCAACGTCTATTTGATTCGCTGGCTGTTGAACGGAGGGCCGCCGCATGATTTCCGCCGTCATTCTCAACTGGAAACGTCCCGCAAACGTTGCCCGCATCGTCGATGGCTGGCACGACGGCGGCATCGTTTCTGAGGCCATCGTCTGGAACAACAACGCGGCCGAGCGGTTCCGCCACGACTGGGCCAAGGTGATCAACGCCGAGCAAGACCTGGGGCTCTATACCCGTTTCGCCGCCGCATGCCTCGCGCGACATCAGTGCGTTCTCATTCAGGACGACGATCTCGAATTGCCTGCCGAATCGCTACGAGGCCTGTACGACGCCTGGCAACGAGACCCCGACGTGTTGCACGGAATCTTCGGGCGTCGTCCCAAGACTGATGGTTCCTACGACCCGCGGAACGTGGCCAACGGTGACGCGCCGGTGGTGCTGACGCGGGCGCTCGTGGCGTCCCGGCGCTACGCCGCCGACTTCTTCGACGTTGCGCCCGAGTTCGAGTTGATCCAGCGCGAAGGAAAACCCGTCGGCAACGGCGAAGACATCCTCTTCAGCTACACGGCGATGCGCTACTCCGGCCGCATGAACAGCGTCCATCGTTTGCCCGTCACCGAACTGCCCGCTCCGCATTCCATTCACGGCCGCAACTGGTCCGCGCATCTGGCCCACCGCAGCCGCCTGATGCGGGCCTGCGAAGCCTGGCTCAAAGGAGAATCGCATGAAGATCGCCGCGATTTGTTGCACGTACAAGCGTCCGACGCTCCTGGCCGAGGCCATTGAGTGCTTCGTCCGCCAGGACTACCCGGCCGAACTGCGCGAACTGATCGTGCTCGATGACGCCGGCCAGTACGGCAACCAGCGCGGCGACGGTTGGCGGGTCGTCTCGTTGCCGATGCGGTTTCGCACGCTCGGCGAAAAGCGCAACGCCTCGGCGGCGTTGGTGTCGGCCGACGTGGACGCCTACTGCGTGTGGGACGATGACGACATCTATCTCCCCTGGCACCTGAGCGCCGCCGCTTCGGCGCTGGCCGAGGCCGACTACACGATCCCGACCGTCATCTACAGCGACAAACGGAATCGCCTCGAGCGCAAGGCCAACCAGTATCTGTTTCACGGCGCGTGGGCATTCCGTCGCGAGGCATTCGACCGGGTCTGCGGCTATCCCTTTATGCAGAGCGGCCAGGACCAGGGGCTGCTCAAGCGGTTCAAGGCGGCGAACCTGCGGCGGGCCGATCCGATCCAGCACGACACGCGGCCGAGCTACGTCTATCGCTGGTACACGGCCCATTCGCACCACATCTCGGCGCTGGGCAAGGACGGTTACGAACGGCTCGGCCGGATCGCCGCCGGCCGCGCCGCCACGATCACGCCGCGCTGGTCGCAGGATTGGCTCGCCCTACACGCCGCCGCTTGGCCCACGCAGATGGAGGAAACGTATGAACATTCAAGCGCTCAATGAGACCTATATCTCGCGATTCATTCGGAGAACGCCCGACGCCATGTATGACATCGGCGTGGGCCCGAAGACGGAATGGCAGTTTCTCGGGGCGAAGTTTCCAGCGATGCGCATCTACGGCTGCGAGCCGCATCCCGACCAGCATGCCCGTTTGGTGAAGGAGAAATTTCCCGGCCCACTGGCCCAGGTCGCGATCGGTGAGGTGGAGGGCACCGCGACGCTGCATGTGCCGACGCACGATCTCAAATGTTGCAGCCTGTTCCCTGTGCCGTATGCCAACAAGACGTGCGACGTGAAGGTCTGGACGCTCGACCGCTTCGACGAGCAGATGGGCCGGCCGGACCGCATCCTGCTGTGGATCGACATCGAGGGTAGCGAGCTCGCAGCGTTTCGCAGCGGATCGCGACTGTTGGCGTCTGGGCGGGTCCGGTGGATCAATCTCGAAGAACGCCGCGACGGCCATCGGCCCTCGGAAGGCTGGTGTGATCCTGGTGAACTGGACGCCTTTCTCACCGCGAGCGGGTACAGGCGCGTGGCCGAATACAACCGCCACGCGACGCATCAGGACGCCATCTACATCCACAGGGACGAACCATGACTCGCAACGGTGAATTCCTGTTCGACCAAGCGAGCCGCGCCCTCTGCGAACGAGGCGGGCGGCTGATTGTTGAGGTCGGCGCGATCCGCAACCGCCAAGGGTTCACCACGGATGGGCATAGCACCTTGCGATGGCCGCACGACGCCACTGTGTGGTCCGTGGATAACGATCCCAAGGCGGTGAATCTCACGCGCGAGTTGACGGCAGACCGCCCCACGGTGATGTGCGTGCTGGCCGACGCCATAGCCTTTCTACGTTCGTTCCCGGTCGGAATCGATTTGCTGTATCTCGACGGCCCGCATCCCGACCGCGATGGCGGCCGGCAATGGCACTACGAGGCGTATCGAGCCGCGACGCTGAACCCTCGATCTGTCTTGCTAATCGATGACACCGATGTGCCCCGATTCGGCAAAGCCGAGTTCGTCGTTCCCGCGGCATTGAGCGACGGATTTCAAATCGTCTCAAGTGGCCGCCAAACTCTGTTGGTGAGGTAATCCATGCTCCGCGTGATCACCATGACCGCATATCGCCGGCCTGCCTACACCCGCGAGGTGCTCAATGCGCTCGCGAAGTGCGACGGCATCGCTGACTGGGTTCTGCTACCCAACGTCGAACCGGGACACGAGGAAGTGATCGGGGCATTTCGCGACTTCAGCGCCTGCGAATCGCGGTTGCTGGTCAATCGCAACCGGCTCGGCCTGAACAAGAACACACACGACGCGCTGTTCCGCGCGTTCCAGGTTCGCGCAGACGTGATCGTCCACTTAGAGGACGACACCGTGCCCAGCCCCGACGCTCTCCGGTATTTCGACTGGGCGGTTCGCGACCTCCTGATCCCAGACGTGAAGTCGTCCGACGGGCACCAGATTCTCTTGGCATCGGGCTACAACAAGCCGAAGTCGGAACCCC
Organism: Phycisphaerae bacterium; assembly: GCA_024102815.1. Lineage (NCBI taxonomy): Bacteria > Pseudomonadati > Planctomycetota > Phycisphaerae > Phycisphaerae bacterium. The sequence continues at coordinate 13,263 of JAGFJJ010000008.1, read as the reverse complement.
ACCCCAAGCAAAGCCACTCCTGCCAAACCCGCCCGATCTGGTCGCCCTGGGGCTGGGCGGTAGACCGCCGCCGTCTCGTCTGGCTGATCGCCAATTGGTGTACTCGCAACAAGAAGTGCTTCACCTGCCAGTTCAAACAGCACTACCGCCGCACCCGCCGCGAAGTGTTCCCGACGCTGAGTCGCATTCAGAACATCGGATACGAACAAGGAGAGAACGGCAGGACGCCGGAGTGGTATCGGGCAAATCATAGAACACACTGGGTGGCGGGCGAGCTAATCGCCGGATCGTTTTCGCCGCCGTAGAGAAACCTGTTAGAGCGAGACCGTAACGCGCAGGAAGGTCGCGGGAATCAGGGTCGTATCTTTGCGGGGACTCGTATTTTGGCTTGTAAACAAGTCCTCCAGCTGCGTTTGAAGCTCTTCGGCCCGTTCGTTTTTCTCGGCGGCCTCGAAGGCGTTCATCGTCGGGCCATAGAACCTTCTAAACACATCCACCAGCGCGGTAGGTGGGCCTGGGTGAGCGAAACTAAAAGTGTCGCGGACAAAGGTGATCCTCTCGGCAGAGACACCTGCGCTGGCGAATCGCTCAATCACCTCGGTCTCGATGCCCCACTTCATCGGGCTGACGAATCCTTCGGGCGGCGGCGGCGTGTACGTCGAGCTGATTCTCAAGATCTGCGCCACTAACGTGGGATCGTTGGGAATCCAGTTGCCCATGACGATTCGTCCGCCGCGTCGCGTAACGCGCACGACTTGCTTGGCAACGTCAATTGGCTTCGGCGCGAACATCGCTCCAAAGATGCTGATAGTGAGGTCAAACGCTTGGTCTGGCAATTCGCGCAGATCGCACGCATCGCCCTCCTGAAACGTGCAGTTGGCGAGGCCCAGCGCTTGCGCCCGTTTGTTCCCTGCCTCGACCAAGTTCGTCGCGATATCGACCCCCAGCACGTCCGCTCCAAGTCGCGCTGCTGGCAATGCGGTTGTTCCATCGCCGCAACCGAGATCCAAGACCTTGATTCCCTTCGTGATACCGAGTCGCTGCACCAGGGATTCGCCGCTGTCCCTCATGCTCTCGGCGACTCGGGTAAAGTCGCCCTTCTCCCAAAGCGCTTTGTTCGGATTCATAGAAATACTCCGGGGATAACAGGTTGATGGTATCGAGGCAGCCGATCACGAGGAGCTAGAAGGTCAGGACCTTGTCACATTCCGCAACCAGCTCGTGCAGGTCCTGCATCGTCGAGATTGGACAGACTTCCGAACCCTCCGACTGCCGCAACTTGAGGCAGGTTCCGCAGGCCTTGATCGATCCACCGGACACAACGAGTGACTTCATTTGGTCGGTCACTTTAAAGTTGTCGGTGTCCAGCGTTTCGGCCTCGACGCCCTTTCCCAACAAGAACACCCGCACCTCGTCCTGGAAGTGCTTGATCGAGTAGTTCGCGAACCGAAACGCATTCCACACGGTTTCGGAATCATTCGAGTAAATACAGATGCCAAGCTTCATTCTGCCTCTCCTCTACTTGCCTTCCTTCGCTTGATTGCGCGGGTCGTCTTTGGGATCGACGTACTTGATGACCCACGGCCCGATGCCGTGGAACTGGGCCACCGTCTCTCCCTTGATCCAGACGAAGTGTTCCATGTCAGGCTCCCAATAGCCGTAGGTTCCTGCGGTCATCGCCTTGGTTGCGGACTGGTCGAACTTCTTGCCCATCCCAATGTTGAAGGTGCCGGAGATGACCGTGACCCGTTCCATCTTGGGATGCGTGTGCGGCGGAAGGCGGTAGTCTGGATGCCCGTTGAGCACGACGCTCTTTCCGAACACCTCTTGAAGCTTTGCCCAAAACCCATCGCGAAGCTGACAGACGCTGGTGTCGTCGATCCACTCGCGAGCCAACACGCAGGCGGCTCCGAGGCCGACAATTTCCAGGATATTTTCCGTTCCCGCTCGCCGGCCGGCTTCATTCCCAGCCCCGTGCAACAGTGGCTCCACGCCGACGCCTTCGCGGACAAACAAAGCGCCGACTCCCTTGGGGCCGTAGAGCTTGTGTCCGGCGATTGAAAGGAGATCGACGCCCAGGGACTCCACGTCGACGGTGATCTTGCCCGCAGTTTGTGCGGCGTCGGAGTGACAAAGGACGCCATGTTCGTGAGCTATCGCCGCAATGGCCGCAATCGGCTGGATCGATCCGACTTCGTTATTGGCATGCATCACCGATACGAGTGCTGTGTGTGGTCGTATTACGCGGCGGATGTCGTCGGGGTCAACCACCCCGAAGCGATCAACCGGCACGCGAGTCACCTCCGCACCCAAGGCTTCGAGAAATCGGCAGGGTTCAAGGATGGCCGGATGTTCCACTTGGCTGGTAATTATGTGGAAGGGTGCTCCGGCTTCTCGGCGTGCGAAAAACAGCCCCTTAATCGCGTGATTGTTCGCCTCGGTTCCACCCGATGTGAAAACGATTTCGGTCGCGTCGCAACTGAGCAGCGATGCGACGTGCGAGCGGGCTTCCTCAACCGCGTCGCGAGCGGGGATTCCGGCCCAATGCAAACTAGATGGATTGCCAAACGCGGCACGCAGGAACGGCTCCATCGCTTCGGCCACTTCCGCGGCCAAAGGCGTCGTCGCGTTGTAATCCAGGTAGATGCGTCTCATTTTGCTCGGACGCTCCCTCGACGTAGCTTGGTCGCCTTTTTGTCCGGGGCTGCGGAACGCGCGAGCGCAGCGGCCAATCGGTCCTTGTCGGCTTGGATTTCGGCCGAGGTCCGTTTTACAGCCTGGTCATTCCGAGCGACGAGAGTGAGCATGTCTTCGACCAACTTCGGGCGGCAGAGGTAGTAGCAACGCAGCGCACCGTCCTGAGCGTAGTCAACAAGTTGGGCGTGGCGCAGCACAGCCAAGTGCTGCGAGATGTTGGCTTGCCGTGCGGGGAGAATCTCCTCCATGTCCGTTACGCACTTTGGACCAGCAATCAGTTCCTGCAAGATGGCCAGCCGCGTCGGGTGAGAAAACGCCTTCAGCAGTGCGGCGGCGACCAAGTTGTCGGTGGATGGATCGCGCATTGGGGCCTCTAATTCGGATATTCGATTATCCGAATATTATCGCCGGATAGCTGACGCTGCAAGGCGTGTCGGGTTCAATCAACACTTCCGCAGAACGCGCCGAGAGGTGTTTCCAATCCTTAGCCGTATTCAAAACATCGGCTACAGGGCGAGAATGGCCGCACGGCGGAATGTTATCGGGCGAATCATCGGACACCTTGGGTTGCCAACTCGTGCATGTGTGATTGGATCGGTGTAGTGACAATTCTGGTTTCTACCTTGCCGGCCCGTTAATAAGACTATCGCGGAGGAGCAAGCCTTCAATTTCGGTCTCTGAAACTCGCAGTTCGCGCACTGCTTCTAGGTAGTTCAGATTGGTCTGCGAAAACGTCCGTTGCGCTGTCAAGAGCGAGAGAAAGTTTGCCTCGCCCGCTTCGTACATTTTGCGAGTGAGTTCTAACGACTCTTGGGCCGCAGGCAAAATCGCCTGGCGGTAACGCTCCACTTGATTTCGGGCGTTGTCATAACGCTCGAAAACGGGGGCCAGCCGCGTTTGCAGGCCCAGTTCGAGTTGCTGAAGCGCCTGTTCCGCAGCGGCGATTTCATGCTGAGCCTTGAGAACTGCCCCTTGGTTGCGATTGAACACAGGAATCGGTATCGATACGGCAACTCCTGCATCTGGTTTGCCGGCAATGCCGTTGTCAACGACGTTGATTAGCCCCTGCACGTTGACATTGGGAATGGGCTCGACGCGTGCCCGTTCAAGCGCGGCGCGGGCCCGGCTAATTTCACTCATTGCCGCGGCGACTTCAGGGCTTGTCGATTGCAATCGCCCCAAGGCGTCGTGGAATTCGATCTCCTTTGGCGGCGCATAGGCATCTCCGTCAAGGGCCTGCTGCGGCAAGTCGGGTTGACCAACAATGGCGCTGAGGCCTCGCCACGCCGCGTCATGCCGGTTGCGGGCATTGCGCGCGAGAACTTGGGCATTCTCAACTTCGAGTTGAGCCTGTAGCACGTCCGCGCGTGTCCCTTCCTTCGCTTTGACCAGCGCATCAACCGCGCTCGCTCCCTGCCTGCTGATTCGGACCAAGGTCTCAGTGAGGTCAATCTGCCGCTGCGCCAGTAGCACTTGGTAAAAGTCTACCCGCACATCCGTGAGCACGCGTTGCTGCGCGACCGCCAGTTCTTGCTGAGCGCGGGCCATCTCTTGTTCCGCCACGGCCCGATTCAGCCGCAGTTTACCGCCACGGACAATTTCCTGGCTGAACGTGATCCCGTGCTGTTCGGCGCGTCCACCACTCCCCAGTTGTTGGCCGTCATAGCCAACGGTCGGATTCGGCGGCAAACCTACTTGCACGAGGTTCCCGCGTGCTGCGCCGACGAGCGCCGACGCCCGGATGATTGCCGGGTTCGCGTTCATGGCCATGTGCTCCAAGTCCGCCAGTTGTAGCAAGCGCTGCGGCGTTCCAGGAGGAACTGTCTCAGGTTCCGGCGTCGGCAAGATGGGTGGCTGTGGAGCGGCGCTCACCACAGGTTGCTGGCCATGTGCGCATTGCCCATCAACAATCGCGGCGAGAGTAACCCAAGCACCAAATAGAGAAATCGCAGCGCGACACCAACGCCATCGCCTAAGGCGTTTTGTGGAAACATCATCGGCCATCGTCGGACTCCCTTCCTATTCCGAAAATGCGGCGATTCCCTACCGCATCATTTGCTTCGACGCTGTCTACTTCACAATTCAATTTCCATGCGACAACCCTTTACTCTTCGCCAATATCGCCAGTCTTCCACCATTCGACCTCAACTCTGTGCATTCACATTGCCCGGATGGAGCAGCCGCAGGCCATTGAAGATGACGAGCAACGATGCTCCCATGTCTGCTGCGATTGCCGCCCATAGCGATGCCATTCCGAAGAACGTCAGGCCGACGAAGAGAGCCTTTATCGCCAGTGAAAACGAAATGTTCTGGCGAATGATCGTCAGCGTGCGCCGAGAGTGTTGGATCAACCAGGGCAATCGCGATAGGTCGTCGGTCATCAAGGCAATGTCGGCCGTTTCGATGGCGGCATCCGTTCCGGCGGCTCCCATCGCGATCCCCACCGAAGCCCGCGCCAAAGCCGGGGCGTCGTTGACGCCATCACCAACCATCGCCACATTACCGTACTCGGAAACCAGGGTTTCGACGGCCGCGATCTTGTCTTCGGGGAGCAATTCGGCGCGGAATTCCGTCAGCCCTACCTGTTCCGCGATTACTCGGGCAGTTGGGGCATTATCGCCCGTCAGCATGATGAGATGTTGGACTCCGGCCTCTCGGAGCCGTTCGAGGGTGTGGCGTGTGGTAGGGCGGATCGTATCGGCCAGCCCAATCAATCCACACACATGCTCCTCGTTGCCGACAACCACGACCGAACGCCCCGTCCCCGCCATCTCTTCAAGCCGGTCATGGATCTGCTGGATTTCTTGCCCACGCTCCTCCAGGTAGCGGTGCGATCCGAGCCAGAACAGCCTTCCATTAAAGTGCCCTTCAGCACCCTTCCCTTGAATCACCTGGAAGTCATCGGCTGGAGACGCCTTGATTCCTTTCTGTGTGGCGTACTCGACAATCGCGTGGGCCGAGGGGTGTTCACTCCGTGATTCCAAAGCAAGTGCTCGTTCCATGAGTTCGGCTTCGTCGTGCCCATTCAAAGGAATGACTTCCACGACGCTAGGCTTGCCTTGCGTCAGCGTTCCCGTCTTGTCGAAAGCGATGGCCTGCAACCGGGCCGGCGCTTCAATGAAGACGCCCCCTTTCACCAAGACCCCTTGCCGTGCCGCCGCCGTGAGGCTGGCGACAATACTGACGGGAGTTGAAATCACCAAAGCGCAAGGGCACGCGATGACGAGCAAAACCAAGGCATTATAGAGCCAGTATTCCCAGGAGCCGCCGAACAACACCGGCGGAACCAGCAGGACGGCCAGCGCTGTTGCCATGACTCCCGGCGTATAAACGCGGGCAAACTTTTCCACCCACTGTTCCGACGGCGCTTTCCGCGAGTGCGCTTCACCGACCAAGCGGAAAATATTCGCCAGCGTGGTCTCACCAACCGGCTTGCTAGAGCGGATCAGCAAGGCCCCATCACCATTGATCGTCCCAGCGAAAACGCTCGCTGCGGCCTGTTTAACAACGGGTTTGCTTTCGCCCGTAATTGGAGCCTGGTTAACGTGGCTGCTGCCTTCCAGCACTTCGCCATCGAGCGGGATGCGTTCGCCCGGCTTGACGATGAATGTCGCACCTACCGAAACCTCATCCGGCGCGACCAGCGATTCCTCGCCGTCGCCGGTACGAAGCCGGACGGTCGGCGGCGCTAGGTCCATTAGTGCCGCCACGGCACGTCGTGCCCGACCGACGCTCCACGATTCCAGCAGCAACGAAAGCGAGAAAAGGAAAGCGACGGCAGCCGCCTCGAACCACTCTCCGATCAACGCCGCGCCCAGCACAGCGACCATCATCAGCAGATTCATGTCCGGCCGGAGCCGCCGCGCGGCGTACCAGGCCTTCGGGGCGACGACCCAAGCGCCGGACACAACCGCCAGCCCGTAAACAATCCTCACTGCCCACGGAACGGTCGTCGATTCCGCGCCGAAGGCCGCCGTCACACTGCCGGTGAGCCATGCATGCAGCGTGACGGCGACGGCAATGGCCATGCCGCTCAAGCCCGTCAGCGCCGCACGTCCCCAACGCTGCCACAATCCCGTCCGTGCAGCGTCTGAAGACGCCTCGCTCCACGGTTCGGCGCGCATCCCTGTTTTTGCCACAGCATCCATCACTTGTCGCGAGCCGACGTCCGATGCCTCAGCAGACAGCGTCAGCCGCCCGCGCAGCACATCGAAGGAAAGTCGCTCCTCTCCTCCAACCAGCGGTCCCAGCTCGCGTTTGAGGACGGCGACTTCTTCGGCGCAGTCCATGCCCGCTATGCGAAAATGACGGATGTTCGTGTCGCCCATCGTTACCTTTCGGACCAATCCTGCCAGCGTTTACGCCGCGCTTTTCGGTCGGCGTCCTTTCTTGAGCTTGATGCCATGTTCCCCGGCAATCTTCAGAAGGGTGCCAACCGAAATGGAGACGGGGGCAAGCTCGCGCGCTCGCCGTGCGCCGTTCTGTCGCATCAAGTCGGCCAGCAGCTTCCTGGTGCAAGGATCGAATACCGGCTTGCGTCCGCGTTGTTCAGTATCGGCCATCCGTGGCCTCCTCTCTTTTGCTGTCGTGCGAGAGAATTCCCAATCAGTGCTTGTGGCCACCCTCGTGTCCGTGATCACCGTGCTCGATCTTTCCCCGATACTGCTTGCCGTTGATCGTGACGACGAGTTGGGGCTCGGCTCCTTCATGCTCAAGGTCTTCACCCAACTCAGCGTCGCTCGAAGTGAACCGCGACGATTCTCCCGGCGGATCACCTGCGTCTGGTGATGCAGCCAGCTTGAACTGTTCAGCCTGTCCGTCGTGTTTCAGGTTGATCGTCAGTTCCGTCGCATCGATCGGCACGGCGGCCTTTGCGTGGGCATCGAGAATGTAGATTGTGACGGTGCCGGCCCTTTCGTCATGCAACAGTTCGGCGTGGTACTCTTCGTTGCCCAGTTCGATTAGGTCGCCCCCATGAGGGCCTACGGTAGCATGGGCGTGCTCGGCGTGGTCCGCATGCCCTTCGCCGCCGTTGACCGGTGGGACCGCCGGCCCGCTGGCATTCTGGTTGCAACCGGCAGCGACTGTCAGCGCCATTAGCAACCCGCCGGCGACCGTCATCCATTGCATTTTCGACATCATCTTCTCCTCAGTTGGGAAGTGTGAAAGCCTGCTCCACTGGCCCCCGAACAGGCAGCGTATAGTGAGGGCGACCATCTTTTGCGTATTACTACGCGCATTTGCTCAAGACACAGGAAGAGTCATCCACGATGGAGCCACTTGATAGCGAGAGCCGCCGCTGGGCACGCTTGGCCACCGCCGGATCGTGGGTCACGACGATGATCGTGCGGCCCTCGCGGTGGAAGCTATCGAGCGTCGCCAGCACCACGTCTCGCGTCTGCGGATCGAGGTTTCCAGTTGGCTCGTCCGCTAGAATGATGCGGGGGTCATTTGCCAGCGTTCGGGCCAACGCCACGCGCTGCTGTTGTCCCACACTCAACTCCGATGGTCGATGGTGCATGCGGTCGCCCAGATCGAACCGATCGAGCAACCCGGCGGCTTTGCATGCCTGGTCGGCCTTAGGGATGCCGCAGAGCATCATCGGCGCTTGCACGTTTTCCAGTGCTGTCAGGTAGGGAATCAGATTGAACGTCTGAAACACGAACCCAAACCGCTGCCGCCGGAGGCTGGCACGTTCGCGAACCGTCATCTGATAGAGCGATTGCCCATCAAAGTGGAGCACTCCGTCGCTTGGTGCGAGCATGGCTCCGAGAATCGATAGCAATGTCGTCTTTCCGCTGCCGCTCGCGCCGACCAGAGCCAGATACTCTCCGGACTCGATCTCCAAGCTGACATCGCACAATGCGGTGACCTGCTGGCCACGCTTTGTGTAATGTTTTTGAACGTTCGTTAAAGAGTACATCTCGTCAATTTCTCCTTGAGATTGAGTATTTGCCACGCCCGCCGCGATAGAGCGGCGGCACCTTAATCCGGATCGCCTACCTGCAACTGGGACAGTTGCTATGGGACGACGATGGGCTCGACACCGTGCGAGAACCCCCAGTTGACTGACACCCCGCGAGCGTTGCTGCAACGAGGGCGAAAAGCACCACAGCGAGGCGAATTGTGTGTCGGTACATGGCCTGCTCCTGTTGGGTAGTTATTCGTTGAAAACCAAATGAGGATGGCACAAGGCTAGACCTCCTTAAAGCAAAGGCACGGATCGAGCGTTGCAGCCCGCTGCGCCGGCAAGTAACTGGCCAAGAGCGTGACCACGACGGCGACGCCGACCGAGATCAGGCCCAATTGAGGAAGGGGGGCCACCGGGATGTCGAGCATCCGCGGCCCCAAGCCGACCGCCAGGACGGTCCCGGCAATAGCGCCGCCGATGCCGCCCAAGATACCGAGCAAGGCCGCTTTCCAGAGAAACAAGCGAACCACGAAGCCAGGTGTTGCGCCCAGGGCCATCAATGTGCCGACTTCGCGCTGCCGTTCCGAGACGTTGGCATACATGGCCGTCGCCATACTCGCACCGCCAATGGCGATGAGTACCGCGAACAAGAGCAACGAAAGGCGATTCATCGTGCGATTGACCGACACCTGGGTCTGGACGACCTGCGAGATCGTAATGACTTTGGTGTCGGGAAACATCTCTTGGAGCCGGCCGACGAGGTCGCCCGCGACATCCTCGCAGCAGCCCATGATCTCAATCGCGTTGACAACCGGACCCGTATCTCCCAGTTCCTGCACCGTGTGCAGATGGGCGAAAACGCGACCGTCGTCAACCGTGCCCTGGACAGGGAGCACTCCAGCGACGGTGAACGACTTGCCCAGCAGCGTCAGCTTGTCTCCCTTGTGGACGCCCGCGCGCTGTGCAGCCTCGGCTCCCATAAGCACTTCGCCCTCGCTCAATTCCTGAACAACACGATTAGTTGCCAGGGATTCCGGCGAAGAGCCGATCTCATTCACCTTGGCCCGCTTGCAACCGGCATGGCTGTTCGAGAACAGTTGCACGCCACCCCAGGCGGTTTGCGCTTGAAACTCTGACTGCGGCAGGATTCCCGTCAGGGTTATGGTCCCGCCGTTCACGTCGGCCGGAATACATAGCCGGGGCGACACATGCTCGACGCCTTCCAGATTCGCCAGCACGAGCCGACTGGCATGCTCTTCGGGGAGGTTTTGAGTGTTCAGATCGGCCGTATAGTAATCCTGCAAAGTTACGTCTTTCGGAAGCATCAGGACGTTCGCCCCGAGCGCTTCAAGCTTTTCGGCGACGGCCCGCTCCGAAGAAACGCCGACACTGCGGATCGCGACGAACGCGGTCACGCCGAGCAGGATCGCCACCAGACTGGCGAACATCGCAACAGGGCGTTCCCGCAACTCCTTCCAAATCATCGTTCGCAAATTCATGATCACTCCTTTGATCTAGCGGTTGTGCTTACAGTTCTCGTCATCGCAGCATTTCCCCGAAGCGTGCAGCTTCTTGGCCAACTCCTGGCCGGTGACACTCACCGGGAACTTACCCACGAAGACGCCTGGAGGAGCCATCATGACGACACAGCCGTTGGCCTCCTGCTGCGAAACGCCAAGCTTTTGCAGGAATTGGCCCTCGTCGGGGTTTGCGGACACCAAACGAACGAAAGTAGTGCGTTTGCTGAAATGTGGGTCAGCGAGGAATTGCTGCGCGCCTTGCGGTGCCTGTGCATCCTCGCGGGGATGGATAAGCATGAGCGCAACTTTGCCGTCTTGGAGGGCTTTCAGGCAGTTCGCCGCTGCCGGCGTGACGAAGGCGCTCGCGACCTGTTGTGCAGTCGGAGCGCTTTGGTAGGACGCAGTTACCGCGCCGTTGGGCGCAACGGCCAGTACCAGCGGCATGGGAGCACGGCTGACGTTGAACCGTTCCACGATGTCGCGGTGTGCAGGGTCGGTTACTTGTACGGCAACGCTCGTGGCCCGGTCCGCATGGGCGGTCAGATGCGTTTGCAGCGACTTGTAAGCGGCATCCGTAGCCGCGTCCTGTTGTTTCCAGAACATCACGAATGCGAACTTCTGTTGCTGCGCCGCGGCGGACAACACATCCGCGACCGCCCTGTTCGACTGCGCTGAGGCCGTCAGTGGCGACAACGCGCAGCACACCAGCGCCGCAACCGCCAACAGCGAAGCGAATTGATCCTTCATGGTCTTGCTCCTTCCGTGGAAAAGTAGTGAATTGCGCCGATCGTTACCGGCACTCGTTTCATACGCACTTTCGTAACACATCGTTCGATTCCTTTCGTAAGAGTGACTACACTGCTTGAGGCTCGGCGGGTTGCCCAACCGTATGTGCTTCGTCGCCCTCCTCGACGAGGACAATATTCTGTTCGCTGGATTCCACAACGCGCCGCGCTGCGCCCATGCCGATCGTCCAAAACAAGGCGGGCCGCACCAGGAACTCCAACAGCGTACTGGTAACTAGTCCGCCAATGATGACCGTGGCGACCGGGTAGAGAATCTCTTTCCCCGGCTCGCCAGCCGCCATCGCCAACGGTACGAGTCCAATGCCCGAAGTTAGCGCCGTCATGAGCACGGGGGCCAAGCGGTCTTTCCCCGCGCGCACGATCATGTCGCGCGACCACGTCTCCCCTTCGTGCTTTACCAGGTGCAGATAGTGGTTGATCAGCAGAATTCCGTTGCGCGAGGCAATACCGCACAGCGAGATGAAACCCACCATGCTGGCAATCGTCAGCGTCTGACCAGTCACATACAACGCGGCGACCGAACCGATGAAGGCCATCGGCAGGGCGATCATTACCTGCAACGCAAGGTTGGCGGAACCGAACATCTTGAACAGCAGCAGAAACATGCCGACCAGGGAGACTGCGAACAGCACGGCAATCATGCGCGAGGCCGACTGCTGGCTCTCGAACTGGCCGCTGTACTCGGTGAAGTATCCCGTGAGGAGGTTCGCTTCAATCGGAGCCAGCCGCTGCTTGATGTCCTCGACGACGTCGACCAACCCGCGGTCTGAGACATTGCACTGCACGATGATGCGGCGGCGGACTTGCTCGCGATTGATCGTGTTGGGGCCTCCTGCGTTGTAAATGCGGGCCACGTCTTCCAGCTTGACCGTGCCGCCGCCAGGTAGCTCGATCACCAGACGCCTTAAGGCTTCCAAGTCTTCGCGATACCGATCATCCAGTCTCACTAGGAGATCGAACGTCCGCTGGCCGTCGAGCACCTGGGAAACCACTTCGCCCTGCATCGCCGTTTCCACGAATTCGTTCACATCCAGCCGGCGCAAGCCGAACTGCTCAAGCTTGTAACCGTCCGCCTCGATACGAAGCTGGGGAATGATGGTTTGCTGCTCGACCTGCAAGTCGCGCACGCCCTCGACGCCGGAAATCGCCGCCTGCATTTTCTGGGCCTCGCGCCGCAGAGCGTCCAGGTCGTCACCGTAAAGTTTGATGGCCACCTGCGCCTTGACACCGGAGAGCATGTGCGAAATCAGGTGCGCGAGCGGTTGCTCCACAGCGGTGACAATGCCGGGAATATCCGCCAGCGCCTCGCTGATCTCCTCGATAACTTCCTCGCGTGATCGCTCCGTGTGCGGATCAATTGTGGCAATGTATTCGGAAACATTGACTCCCTCGGCATGCTCATCGAGTTCCGCGCGGCCGGTCTTGCGTACAAAGGCCACGACATCATCGATCTCTCGCAAGCGCTCCTCGACTTTGGCCGACACCGCGTTCGAGGTTGCCAGCGAAGTTCCCGGCGGTAACAGCACATTGACCTGCACGGCCCCTTCGTTAAACGGCGGCAGAAAGTCGCTCTCCAGGTTAAGGACGCCCCAGCCAGCAATGCCGACCGCTATCGCGGCAATCGTCAGAATTGGCCACGACAGCCGCAGGCTCACGCGCATGACGCGATCCGCGATCCACTTGAGCACCCGCAGCAACAGCCCGTCTTTCTCCTCGTGCGCCAACTTCGCCCGGCCAAGCAGCCAATAACTCAGTACGGGCGTCACCGTCAATGACACAAACAGCGAGGCGACAAGCGAAACGATGTAGGCAATGCCAAGCGGAGCAAAAAGCCGACCTTCCATGCCGGACAAGGCGAACAGAGGTACGAATACCAGCACCACGATCATCGTTCCATAGACGATGGAATTGCGAATTTCGCAGCTTGCCTGAAAGACAACCAACAAAGCCGGCTTGGGATTTGCGCTATGGCGGTTTTCGCGGAGCCGGCGAAAAATGTTCTCCACGTCCACGATGGCGTCGTCGACTAGCTCGCCAATCGCAACGGCCAGGCCGCCCAGCGTCATCGTGTTGATTGACAGTCCAAATGCTTGAAATACCAGAGCCGTGATCACAATCGAAAGCGGAATCGCCGTGAGCGTAATAAAGGTCGTCCGCAGGTTCATGAGGAACAGGAATAGAATGATGACGACCAGAATGCCACCGTCGCGCAGCGCCTCGATCACGTTTTCAATCGCCAGATCAATGAATTCCTTTTGTTCATAGAGGCCGGGCAGAAGCCGAACATCCGCTGGGAGCGAGACCTTGAGTTCTTCGAGGGCCTTGTTGA